>DATMZL010001593.1:0-7088 GCA_035607075.1 Polyangia bacterium | reverse complement strand
CCTTCCAGCAGGATCAGTACTACATCGGCGGGGCCCCCACCGGCGTCGGCAACTTCATCGATCGCGACGGCGTCACCGACCCTGCGCCCGAAGAGGTGTACCAGACGGTGCGCTACGCAAACTTCAGCTACCGCTTCCCGGACCTGACGCCGGGCGCGCCGTACGTTGTCCGGCTGCACTTCGCCGAGCCCTACGTCCCGACGCGCAGCCTCCGCCTCGAGAGCATCGCGATCAACGGCGAGACCGTGCTTCCGGTCTTCGACATCTTCGAGGTCGCCGCCGGTCAGAGCAAGGCCGTCGTCGAGCAGTTCAACACGACCGCCGACGCCGGCGGCTTCATCAACGTCGCCGTGACGAGCCTCCTCGACAACGCGACGCTGAGCGGGATCGAGATCCTGGCGGGCAGCACGGTCCCGTCGGCGCCCTGGCGCCTGCGCGGCGTCGCGGCCGACGGATCGGTGACGCTCACGTGGCAGAGCGGAGCGGGCGCGACGTCGTACGACGTCTATCGCGGCACGGCGTCGGGCGCCGAGACCCTCTACCGCAGCGGCGTGACCGAAGCGCGGCTCGTCGACGACGCCGCCAGCAACGGCACGACTTATTACTACAAAGTCGTCGCGCGCAACGTGGCCGGCGTCGGCGCGGCGTCACCCGAAACCTCGGCGACGCCCACGAACGGCCCGGCGCCTGTTTACCGGATCCGTTGCGGCAGCGGTCAGGACGCGCCGCCCTTCCAGCAGGATCAGTACTTCAGCGGCGGAGCCGGTACCGGCACCGGCAGCTTCATCGATCGCAGCCTGGTCACCGATCCGGCGCCGGAAGCCGTCTACCAGACGCTGCGCTACGCCACCTTCAGCTACCGGTTCCCCGACCTGGTGCCGGGCGCGCCGTACGCCGTGCGATTGCACTTCGCCGAGCCGTACGTCCCCCTGCGCGGCCTGCGCGTGGGCGACTTCGCCGTCAACGGCACCACCGTGCTGCCGGCCTTCGACATCCTGGAGGCGACGGTGCCGAACACGGCCGTGATCGAGCAGTTCAACACCACCGCCGACGCGAACGGCGTCGTCACGGTCGCGGTCACGAGCATTTTCGACAACCCGATCTTGAACGGCATCGAGATCCTGACCGGTGCGCTGGCGCCGTCGGCGCCGTACGGCCTGCGCGCCGTGGCGGGACCGGAGAGCGTCTCGCTGACCTGGAAGGGCGCGCCCGGCGCGGCGTCCTACAACATCTATCGCGGCACCAGCGCCGGGACCGAGACGCTCTATCAAACGGGCGTCACGGGATCGAGCTTCGTCGACACCGCGGTCTCCGACGGCGTCGCGTACTTCTACGTCGTCTCGGCGGTCAACGCGGTCGGGGAGAGCCCGCTGTCGAACGAGGCGAACGCGACGCCGACGACCGGCTCGGCGCCCGTCTACCAGATCAACTGCGGCAGCGGCGCCTCTGTGCCGCCGTTCCAGCAGGACCAGTACTTCACGGGCGGGGCCGCGTTCGGCAACCTCACGCCCGTCGATGTGAGCGACGTCAGCAACCCGGCGCCCGGACAGGTCTACCAATCAAAGCGGTACGCCGCGTTCACCTATCGCTTCCCGGGCCTGGTGCCGAGCGCGCCGTACGCGGTCCGCCTGCACTTCGCGGAGCTGTTCTTCTCTGGACCGACCCGTCGCATCTTCGACGTCCGCCTCAACGGCGTCGTCGTCCTGCCGGCCTTCGAGGTCCTGCAGGCGACGGATCCGCTCAGGGCGGTGGTCGAGCAGTTCAACACGACCGCCGACGCGAACGGCGTCATCACGGTCGACTTCATCCCCATCGTCGACAACCCGATCGTCAGCGCCATCGAGGTCGTCACGGGCGCGCTGCTACCCTCCGCGCCGTACGGTCTGCGCGCGGTGGCCGGCAACGGACAGGTGTCGCTGGTGTGGCGCTCCGGCATCCAGGCGACGACGTTCAACCTCTACCGCGGCACGGCGCCCGGCAGCGAGACGCTGTACCAGTCCGGTCTCACCGGCTCGCAATTCATCGACGCCAGCGCGCCCAACGGCACCACGTACTTCTACACGGTCACCGCCGTCAGCGGCGTCGGCGAAGGTGCGGCTTCACGCGAGGCGAGCGCCACGCCGTCGCCGGATGCGTGCACGCCAGCGGATTTCTCCGAGACCTGGGAATCGGGAAGCGGCGCCTGGCACGCGATCGACGGAAACCCGATCGTGCTGTCGAATGATGGTTCGGCGTGTGGCTCGTTCCAGAGCGAGACGATCTTCGGCAGCGGCGGCCGCGTGTTCACCACCGCGGCGATTCCGCTCGCGAGCGGCGCGCCCTACTGCATCAGCGCGTGGCTGCGAAGCACCTCCGGTGGGAGCCCGTTCGTCGGCATCCAGCTGACGGACGCGGGCGGCACCTCGCAGGAGCACTGGCTGATCGGCGCGGGGGGGTACGGGACGGGCTACGGCGACACCGTGACTCCGGTCTTCCGAACAAAAGACTGGGCCTGGTACAGCAAGGAGTTCACCCTGGATCCGGGCGCGACCAACGTGGTGATCAAGGACGAGAACAACGGCGGCGGCGAGGCAGACTTCGACGGCATTCAGCTCCGCGCCGGCGCGTGCATGAACGCGCCGGCGAGTCTGTGCGCGCCGGCCGTGCCTCCCGGCTGCGCCGCGCCGTAACGGGACGTCGGATCAGAGCCCGACGCCAGAGCAGCCGCTGATGTCGAGCGTGCAGTTGCTCCTGCACCGGAGGATGCCCCGGGCGAAGCCCAAGGTCTGGCACGTCTCGCCGACCAGGTCCGCGCCGTCGCATTGTTCGATGTCCTCGGCGATACCGTTGCCGCACACCCCCGTGGTGCACGCCGTCGTGTTGAAGCGGCAACTGGCGTCGCAGCTCAGCGTACCGCCGACGAACCCGAGGCTGATGCACGAGCCGCCGGCCAGGTTGCTGCCGTCGCACTGTTCGCCAGGCTGAACGACGCCGTCGCCGCAGATCACGCCGCCGTCGTCATCGTCGAAGCCGACGCTCACGTTCGCGCGGCCGTTCCGCCGGAGGACCAGCGCCACGTCGGCGACGGCCCCGTGCGCGACGTTCGCGGTCACGCCGTCGCTGAGCCAGTCGGGGATCGTTGCGTCCGTGACGCTCGCGCACGCAGCCGCGTACGCCTGTCCCGTGAAGACGTCGGTTCCCTGCGGCAGCCCGTTGAGCATGAACGTCTGGCTCATGTTCGGCGTCGCATCGAAACGACGCGTCACCGTGCGGCCGCCTCCGACGACGGTGATGCCGATGCAAGCGACGTCGGCGGGCGTGCCGGTGAGCGCGATGCGCGCGACACCGACGTCGTCCTGCGCTCCCATTCCGCCAGCTCCCGAACAACTCGCGACGAACACCCCCAGCGACGCGATCCAGACACGATTGATGTGCATGCGGTCCTCCTCGCGCCCGTCTAGAGGGGCGCGCTCGCGCCGTCAATCCCCACTGCAACGGATTAGCCGCCCCCGCGCGCAGCGCGGGATCGCGGCTGCCTGAAAAACAGTAGTCGCACACCGCGCCTGCGGCGCGGAGCGACTAGAACGCGTAGTATCGATAGAGATAGACCACGTACCGGTCCGGTCGGTCCTCGTCGACGAGGATCGCGCCGTGTGCGACCTTGCCCGTGACGTAGGAGCGTGCGGATCCCGGCGTCCACCAGTCCGGCGCGTCGCCGGCGGGAAGCTCGAAGGGTAGGGGGCCGATCGACAGCGCGCCGAAGTCGCTGCTCGCGAGCAGATCCGGCAGCTCGCCCGGCGCGATCGAGAACCGCGCCACCATCCATCGATCCATCCACGCTTCCTGGAGGCGCGCGTGGAGATCGCCGACGTCGGGTGGGAGCTTCACGCGTCCCTCGAGCTCGACCTGCGCCCGCGAGGGTGCATCGTTGGCTTCGTCGCCGATATGGATGAACGCGACGGCCACCCAGGGCGCGGCTCCGACCAGCGCAGCACCTCCGATCACCACGAGCCAAACGAAGCAGATGAGCCGCGTGCGCCACATGCCCTCAGGATGGGGCGAGGGCGCGTCGTCCGGCGCGAGGTCGCAGCCGTCGGTCGGTGCGACTGCGCGACCGGTCGGCGTGGCGCGGCCGACGGTCGGGCGTCAGTAGTCGTACTGCTGCGCGAGGTCGATCAATACCTTTGGAATCGGCGCCAGGCGGTGCGCCCCCTTCGCGTCGATCGCGTAGGAGATCGAAAACGTCTTCTTCGATTTGATCGTCTTCTTCGTGCACCCGTATGGGCTCTCGTCGGGGGTTCGCTCCGCGAGCGTCGCCTGCTCGACGCCGACCTCGAGGACGAGCTGGTTGTCCCGCAGCGCGATCTCTCCCAGCGAGAGCGTCGCGGTGGGGCCGCAGATCGTGGTGCTGCCGAGCTCCAGTTCGGCGCGGCCGCCACGACTCGAGAAGTATCCCTGGTCGAAGAAACCGCAGGGCAGCGGGTACAGGCCTCCGTGTCCCGTGCGCTCGCACAGCACGACGACGTCGCGGGCGGCCGGCACCGTGACCCGCGCACGCGCCTCGAAGCTGTTGCCGATCGCGCCCGCCTGCTGGAATCGGTAGCCAGCGGGCGTCGCGCGCATGACGATCAGCTGGTCCTCGCCGAGCGCGCGCGACTGGCCGCTCATCACATCGAGCAGGACCTCGTCTGCCCCGGCCTGCAGCAGGGAGCCGGACGCCAGTGCCGTCGCGCGCGGCCCGATCTCACAGAGCATCGAGACGTCTGCGCCGTCGCTCAGACCGACGGTGTGCCAGCGCTCCGGCCGATCCGCGCCGCCGTCAGGGCGCGACTTGCAGAGCTTTTTCGTGGCCGCCACCCAGGCGGCGACCGCCTTCTTCCCCTTGGCGGCGTCCAGCGCCGGCACCAGACGCGCCCCGGCGGTACCGCCGTCGGGCGGGGGCATCTGGGCGAGAAATGCGACGGCCAAAAGCAACACATGTCCGGCGCCCATGCGAACAGCATAGACCTTCTCCGACGCCTCGTTCGGTGGTTAGCTAGGGGCGTGCTGCGGTTCGGGGCGCGTGGAGTGACAAGCCAGGCGGTCGATCTCGCTGTTGCGCTGGTTGCAGTGGCCGTCTTTCTGATCGGCGCGCGCGATGACGGGCGTGACAGGGCCGACGCCCGGTTGGCCGAGATCGTGTTCGCGCCCGCGTCGGCGACGGTGCGGCTGGAACGGATCGCGTCCGGCGAGCTGCAGCTCACGCAGCCAGCGGGCGTCACCACATTGCGCGGCGACGCAGGCGTGGCGCTCGCGGTGCGCGGCGGCGCCACGCTGGAGGTCGGCGCGCTCGCCGCTCCGTCGATCCTCCTCGAGGCGCGACGGATCGTGGTCGCCGGGCCGCTGCACGCGCAGACGGTGAGCCTGCGCGCCGACGAGCTGCTCGACGTCGAGACGAGCGCCGACATCGCCGCGACGGACGTGCGCCTCGAAGGGCACGTCGTCGTGAACACCGGTACGATTTCGGCGGACGGACCAACCGGCGGGCAGATCGAGGTGGCCGGCGAGAAGGTGATGAACCAGGGACCCATGCGCGCCCGCGGCTTCGCCGAAGACGGCGGCCGCGTGCGCGTTCTCTACGGGAGCGCCTACGTCGAGAGCGCGCGCGGATCGATCGACGTCGGCGGCGCCGATCGCGGCGGCGCCATCCGGATCGCAGGCCGCCGCGGCTCGACGCTGTTCACGTCGGGGACGCACCTCGCGCGCGGGCGGCTGGGCGGCGAGGTCGTCCTGGCGGCCAGCGACGTCAAGCTGGTCGTCGCGTCGCTTGACGCTTCCGGCGATGCGGGCGCCGGGCGGATCGTCGTCGGTCGCAAGGACGAAGCGGCGGACGGAACGTCGACGCGGGAGCTCCTGGTGCGGCCCGGGACGGTGTTGCGCGCGGATGCGGAGATCGACGGTGCGGGCGGTCAGATCCTTGTCGCTGCCGCCGAGCGAACGGTCTTCGGCGGCCGCGCGAGCGCGCGCGGTGGGGCACGCAGCGGCGACGGCGGTTTCGTGGAGATCTCGTCGACCGCAGATCTCGTCTGGCGCGGCGACGTGGAGACCGACGCGCCCGCCGGTCGCGGCGGACGCGTGCTGATCGATCCGAAGAACATCACGATCAGCGACACGACGGGCAGCCTGCTGCAGTTCGAGTTGCTCGACCCGACGCCCGCGGCGGGCGACCAGTTCGGGTCTTTCGCCTCGTCGCTGTCGATCGGGAACGTCGTGGTCGCGGATCCCTATGACGACTTCGCTGCGACCGACGCGGGCGCGGCGCACCTCTTTCGAGGCCGCGACGGCGCGCTGCTCGCGACGCTGGTGGGAAGCAAGGCCGGCGACAGGGTGGGCGCCGTCCAGGCCCTGAGCAACGGCAACTACCTCGTCACCAGCACGAGCTGGGACAATGGTCCGGTCGTCGACGCGGGGGCGATCACGTGGGGGAACGGCATGACGGGCGTCGCAGGCGTCGTCTCGCCGACGAACAGTTTGGTCGGTAGCAGCGCGGGCGACGCCGTCGGCTACGTCGTGATGCTGCCCAACGGCCACTACCTCGTCGTCACTTACACGTGGGACAACGGCGCGCTCGCCGACGCCGGCGCGGTGACCTGGTGCGACGGGACAACCGGTCGGACAGGCGCGGTCTCGGCGGCCAATAGCCTGGTCGGCGGCGCCGCGGGCGATCAGGTGGGCGGGCCTTTCGTGCTGAGCAACGGGAACTACGTGGTGGGTAGCCGCTCCTGGCACAGCGGTACGACCGCGGACATCGGCGCGGTTACCTGGTGCAACGGCGCCACGGGACGGACAGGCGTCGTGTCGGCCGCGAACAGCCTGATCGGTTCGACGACCCTCGACAACGTTGGCGCCGTCGTCATTCCGCTGACGAACGGCAACTACGTGGTCGTGACCAGCGGCTGGGACGACGGCTTCACGAGGGACGTCGGCGCCGTGACGTGGGGGAACGGCACTACGGGAACCACCGGCGTCATCTCGGCGGCGAACAGCCTGATCGGTGCGACGGCCTACGACAAGGTCGGCGGCGGCAGCGCGTATCCGCTGACCAACGGCAACTACGTCGTCGCCAGCCA
>DATMZL010001198.1:0-3431 GCA_035607075.1 Polyangia bacterium | reverse complement strand
GCAGAAACGCATCCGCCTGTGCAACATCAACGCTCTCGGCGGCGCCATCATCATGATGCTCTGGGCGTACTTCGACCTGGCGTTCGGGGATCGCCAGAACGTGCCCTGGGAGCTTGCGTTCATGGCGGGGTTCGTCGGCGTGCTCGGGCTGAACGCGATGGGCGCGCACCGCGCCGGCCGCCTGCTGCTGATCGTCAACGCCAACCTCTGCGTGTTCGCGGGCGCGGTGCTGTTCACGGAACCGTCCGGCGGGGTCCTGCCCTTCTTCGCGATGGCGGCGATGGCGTTGCTGGTTTTTGGACCGAACGAGTGGTTGCTCGCCGCGCTGGGCGCCGCGCTGCCCGCGATCCTGCTGGCGGCGTGCAAGACCGGGATCGCGGCCGATCTGCTCAACATCGACCCACGGCCCGCCCCCACCTGGTACTTCGCCGCCAACGCCGCGACCACGTTCGCGCTCGCGTTTCTCGTCCCGTTCTTTTTCTTTCGTTCGAACCTGAAAGCAGAAGCGGCGCTGTCGCGAATGGGGCAAGAGAAGCTGAAACGCGTGATCGACGCCGACCTGATCGGCGTCGTTCGCGGGCGCCTGTCGGGGCCGATCGAGGACGCCAACGACACGTTTCTGTCCCTGCTCGGCTACACGCGCCGGGATCTGGCCGCCGGCGCCCTCGACCTCCGGATGATCGCGCCGCTGGAGCCGTTCCGCACCGAGCTGCACCGGCGGCCCGGCCCGGCGTCGGTCTACGAGCGGACGTGCCTGCACAAGGACGGCTCGAAGGTTCCGGTGCTGGTCGGCGTCGCTTTCCTGGACGAGAGCGACGATGAGGTCGTCGCCTTCGTGCTCGACCTGACTGCGCAGAAGCACCTGGATGCGCAGCGGGCCCTGCTGCACGACAGCCGAGAGGCGCTGCGCTTGCGCGATCTCTTCAACTCGATCGCGTCGCACGAGCTGAAGACGCCGCTCACGGCGTTGCTGCTCAGCCTCCAGCTTCTGAGCCGTCGCCTGGAGAGGGAGGCGCCGATGAACGCGCCGCTGCACGCACAGGTGCATCGCTGCGAATCGGCCGCGATGCGCATGGGCGATCTGATCCATGCGCTGCTCGACGTCGCGCAGATTCACCGCGGCCACCTCACCCTCAAGCTGCGCGAGCTGGACATCGTCGAGGCGGTGCGCCGCGTGGCGAGCGGCCTCGAGCCGTGCCGCGACGGGGAGCCGCATCGAATCTGCGTCCGCGCCGACGGACCGGTCAGCGCCCGGCTCGATCCAACGCGATTCGAACAGATCGTCACGAATCTGCTTTCGAACGCCGTCAAGTACGGCGCCGGCAAACCGATCGAAGTCCGCGTCGGCCGTGATCGCGCCGCCGACCTGGCTCACCTCGAGGTCATCGACCATGGCCCGGGCATCGATCCCACGATGCGCGAGAAGATCTTCGAGCCGTTCGAGCGCGCCAACACGAACGAGCCGATCCCGGGGCTCGGCCTTGGCCTCTATGTCGTGAAGCTGATCGTCGAGAGCCACGGCGGGCGGATCGTCGTCGACGGCGACGTCGGCCAGGGCGCGCGCTTCATCGTCGATCTGCCGCGCGACGGCGTATCTCAGCCGCTGCTGCAATAGCAAAAGCGAAAAATTTTCCGTCGCGTCCTTGAGTCGGGCTTCGCCTCGGCCATATTTACGGCCGAAGTTTGCGAGCTCGTAATTCCAGGCTCGCCCGCGATGGTCTTCCGGCAGGTGGCACGAGCGGGACAGCGACCACTGACGATGATCGGTCCAGCGCACGGTTGCGACTTGTCGACGACGCGCTGACGGACGGGATCTCGCGCGGGGTCGGGTACCTCACCGCGGAGGACGAACAGCTCGGCGGCCGTTTCGTCACGCTGCGCGGACGGCGGCAGGTGAACTTCGGCTCATGCTCCTATCTCGGTCTCGAGACCGACCTGCGGCTCAAGGACGCCGCCTGCGACGCGGTCGCGCGGTACGGCGTGCAGTTCGCTTCATCGCGCGCCTACGTCTCATGCCCGCCCTACGCCGAGCTGGAGGACCTGGTGCAGACGCTGTTCGGCGCGCCGGTGGTCGTCGCGCAGACGACGACGCTGGCGCACTTCGCAGCGCTGCCGATCCTCGTCGGCAGCGAAGACGCCGTCGTGTGCGATCAGCTGGTTCATCACAGCGTGCAGTCCGTCCTGCCCACGCTCGCGGCAGCGGGGACGGTCCACCGCTTCGTCCGACACAACCGGATCGATCGCCTCGACGCGCTGGTGAGCAAGCTCGCCGAACGTCACCGCAAGGTCTGGTACCTCGCCGACGGCGTCTACAGCATGCACGGCGATCGCGCGCCGCTGGCCGCGCTCCGTGAGCTTGTGTCGCGGCACGACCGCCTGTCGCTGTACATCGACGACGCGCACGGCGTCAGCTGGACGGGCCGGCACGGGCGCGGCACCGTGCTCGGCGACGGCCCGTTACCGCCCCGGACGGTGATGGTCGCGTCGCTCGCGAAGGCGTTCGCGGCGGGTGGCGCCGTGGTGGTCCTCCCCGACGCCGAGACCGCCCGGCTGATCCGCACCTGCGGCAGCACGTTGATCTTTTCGGGCCCGCTGCAGCCGGCACTGCTGGGCGCCGCGATCGCGTCGGCGCGCGTTCACCTGTCCGCCGAGATCACCGAACGACAACGCAAGCTGGCGGATCGGATCCGGCTGTTCAACGACCTCGCGAACGCGAACGGCCTGCCGCTGGGCTCGGCCGCCGCGACGCCGATCCGCTTCGTCCGGACGGGCAACAACGACGCCACCTATCGCGCTGCCGCCGATCTGATGAGCGACGGCTTTTACGTCAACACGGCGGTGTTCCCGGCGGTGTCGCACGATCAGGGCGGCCTGCGCGTCGCGTTGACCGTGCACCAGACACCGGACGACATCCGCGGCCTGATCGACGCGATCGCGCGGCGATCAAGATGGGAAGCCTAAGAGGGTTCCCATACCCTCCCGCGATGTTGCGCGGCGAGCGGAGCTCGCCGGCTCCACACGCGATCGCGGCGCGTCGACGGTGGAATTGCTGTCCACCGTTTGTGGCCGAGTGGTCCACCCGACCACAGCCGGTCGGGAGCATCGCCCTTGATCGGCGCGGGAAATCGCGAGGCACGCTCCTTGCCAAGACAGCGGCGGCAAGACGGCCGGAGTCGGCCGTCAGCCAGATCAGAGGAGGGGAGCGCCATGAGATCAGTGAACCGTTTGGGGATTGTCGCAATCAGCGCCGTGTCGGCCGTTCTGGCCGGCTGTTCCGGCGCACCGCCCGCAGCCGTCGACGTGAGGACAAGCGCGCTGGTGGTAAACCAGGCGAACGTCTTCGGCTTCGAGGACCCGACGCAGTGGACGTCGACCGTCGCTGTCACGTCCAGCACGACGCACACGCAAGGCGCGGTGTCGCTCGCCGTCGC
>DATMZL010001617.1:0-3696 GCA_035607075.1 Polyangia bacterium | reverse complement strand
CGGGCGCGAACCGTCGCTGCTCCAGACGGTCCAGCGACGCGGCCAGCGCGGCGGGCGTTGCCTCGGCGAACACGACACCGCCCTCGCCCTCCCGGATCGTGTCGGCGGCGCCGCCCTCCGCGAACGCGACGACGGGACGTCCCGCCGCCAGCGCCTCGACGGGAACGATGCCGAAGTCGTCGATCGCGGGATGAATCACCGCATCGCACCGCGCGTACTGGCGATCGACCTCCTCGTCGCCGAGGCGTCCGCACAGCTCGACGTTGGGCGGCGCCAGGCGGCTCAGGCGATCCCGATCGGGACCATCGCCGACGACGATCAGACGCCCGCGCCGGCCCGCCATCGCGCGCACCGCCAGCTCGACGCGCTTGTACGGAACCAGCGCCGACACGCACAGGTACGTCGGCCCCTCCCCGTTCCAGGTCCCCGCGGGATCCGGGATGCGCGCGAAGCGCCGCGTGTCGACGGGCGGCTCGATCACGTCCGCCTCGCGGCCGTAGTAAAGCTGGATGCGCGCCTTCGTGTACTTGCTGTTCGCGGCCAGCGCGACGGCGCGATCGGTGACGGCCCGATCCCAGCGCCGCAGCCGCCGCGCCATCAGGGCGAACGCCGCTCGTCCCAGCAGCCCGCCCGGAACGTGCGGGGTGTACGCCTCCTCGCCCTCCCAGACGTAGCGCATGGGCGAGTGCACGTACGAGACGCACAGCGCACCGGGCGCCGGACGCGCGCCCTTCGCGACGGCGTGGCTGCTGGAGATCACCAGGTCGTATCCGTCGAGGCGGAACGACTCGACCGCCGCCGGGAACAGCGGCAGCAGCATCCGAAACCCGGCCCGTCCCAGCGGCAGCGCGCGCGCCAGCCGGTCGACGAACGACGCGGTCACCCGGTGCGACGTGATCTCGGGCGAGACGTTGCGGTCGTCGTAGCGCAGCGTGAAGACGTCGGCGCGCGGGTAGATGCGGCACAGCGATTCGAGCACGCGCTCGCCCCCGCGCATCGACACGAGCCAATCGTGGACGATCGCGACGCGCGGTTCGGACGACGTGGTCACCGCCCGACCTCCTCGTGCACCTGCTCTTGCACCTGGCCATCGGCGCGCACCGCCTGCAGCTTCCGGATGGTCGCCAGCGTCGTCTGCGCGGAGGGCAGATCGAGGAACAGCTTCAGCGCGTGCGCGGCGTCGTTGGCCGCCTGCGCCTCGTCGCGAAGCGCGAGCTCTGCTGCCGCGCGCGCAGCCCACGCGTGCGGCGAGTACGGCTCGATCGCCAGCGCGCGATCGGCCGCCGCCAGCGCGGGTCCGCCCATGTCGATCCGCAGCGCGACCTGCGCGGTGCGCAGCGCGATGTCGAAGCGGCCCGGATCCACCCGCGGCGCGCGCCCCGCCCGCTCGAGGTGCGCCAGAGCCGTCGTCGGATCTCCGGGACCACCGCCGGCCGGTGCGAGCGCGGCCCGCGCCCGCCCGCGCCAGTACGACGACGCGAGCAGCCCGTACGACAGCCATCCGGCGCCCAGCACAACCGCGATCGCGAGTCCGGCCACCGCCGCGACGCCGGCGCGGCGCGGCGACGTACCGCCGGCGATCGTCGCCGTCGCTGTCGTGGCGTCCGTCGCGGGCGCCACCGCGTCGAGCACGCCCAGCGCAACACCGAACAGCAACACGGTCGCCGGCATCGCCAGCGGGAACGCGGTCAGCCCGCAGCCGAAGCACGCCGCCACCGCTCCCGCCGCCGCCGCCGCCGCGTCGACGTCCGCGATCGCGTTCGCCGCGTTCTCCTCGGGCGCGGGCTGGTCCCGCTCCCGCGGCACCCGCGCGGTGGCGAAGGCCGATCCGATCGCCGTGACGAACAGCGCGCCGAACGACACCAGCCCCAGCGGCCCCGTCTCCGCGAGCCGTTCCAGGAGCTCGTTGTGCGGTCGGCGCGGAACCATCACGGCGGACATGACGCGATCGGCGGCCGCGCCGGGCTCTGCATGCAGTGGAAACAGAACGCCGAAGTTCCCGGGGCCGACGCCCGACAGAGGATGCTCGCGGTACATCGCGAGCGTGCGCCGCCACAGCCCGAGGCGCGTGCGCGCCACCGGCGACGCCGGGTCGATCGCTTCCATGACGACGCGCCCGCCGGATTCGTAGCGTTTCGTGTCGTTGGCGTCGCGCGGCCGCCAGCGCCCGGGAAGCAGCGCCGCCGCCAGCACGATCGCAGCGACGGGAACGATCGCCAGACGCGCCGGGCGCGCCAGCACGGGCCGCCGCACCGCGAAGAAGACGACGATCCCGAGCGCGCCGCCGAGCCACGCCCCGCGCGCACGCGTGACCGCCAGGAACGCGAGCTGCGCGAGCAGCGCGGCCACCGCCCATCCGGAGCGAAGGCGGCCGCCCCATCTGAACTGGCCGACGGTCGCGAAGCCGAACGGCAGCGCCAGCGCCACCGCCTCGCCCGCCATGTTGCGATTTCCGAACGTCGACCCAGGGACGCTGATGACGGGCAGCGAGAACGGCAGGAGCTCGAGGTGCTGCAGCAGCCCGATCGCCGCGACCAGTCCGGCGGCGACGTGAATCGCCTCGAACAGCCGGCGGCGCCACAGCGGATCGCGCGCGGCCTGCGCGGCGGCCGCGGCGACGCCGATCAGCGCCAGCCAGCGCACGATCTCCGCGAGCGCGTACGGCGCGCCCGTCGGGCGGCGAACCGCCGCTATCGCCGCCGCAAGAATAGTCGTCGCAACGACGGCGGCCAGCGCGGCGCGCACGGGAGCGCTTCCGCCCGCCCGCCCGCCGCCCCGCGCCTGCGCCTCGACCCACGCCACCAGGCCCGCGGCCAGCCCGACGCCGCCCGCGATCAGGACCAGCGCCAGCTTCGGATCGGCGAACGGCGAATCCGCCCCGCGAACGTAGAAGAGAGGCACAGCCACCACCGCCGCGACCAGAGCCGCCGGTCCAACCGCGCCGGTCGCGCCGGTCGCCCCACTCATGGCCGCGCTTCCGGCGCGGCCCAGCGCTCCCTGAACGTGCGCAGGCGCGCGCCGAAGTTCTCCAGCACGCGCCGGCGATGGTCGGAGAGGTGCAGCTTCAGGATCCCGGGGTCCAGCACCAGGTCAGGCCGCGGCGCGCTGGCGGCGCGGCGCCCGAGGTGGAACCGCCAGCCGACCGAGAGCAGGCGTTCGATCTCATCGCCCAGCGACCAGCCCAGCGCGCGCTCGGCCCACCCCTGCCAGCGCGAGGCCGCCAGCTTCGCGCCGGGCGGGCGCGGCAGGTACGCCGGATAGAACGCGCGCACCCACTCCTCGTTGGCGCGCACGAACGCATCGAACGTGTCGTGACCCGCGATCGGCACCAGCGAGATCGCCTGGTGCGCCGTGAACAGGTCGTGGTGATACGCGATGCGAAGGTGGTTCTCGTCGACGAGATAGTTCGGACACAGGATGCCGCGGCGCCGCGTGAGATAGCTGGCAAGGAACAGCATCGTGTACGCGGTGTATGCCCGCCCCGCCGTCGCCACCACGAACAGGTCGATGTCGTCGCCGCCGCGCGCATTCTTGTGCGCCGTCCCTCCCGAGAGAGCCAGCATGCGTACGAACGGCAGGCTCGCAAGCGCGCCAATGACCTTGTGGTGGCGTTCCAGCAGGTCGGCCGTCCGGCGCACGCCGTCCTCGCGCAGCTCGACCAGCTGCTCGCGTCCTCGCAACGTCACGATTCCAGCG
>DATMZL010001555.1:0-7856 GCA_035607075.1 Polyangia bacterium | reverse complement strand
TGCCGCCGCTCGCGCATGGGCCTCGTGCGTTTCGCGGCGTCGAATGCCCACACAGTTCCTCCGTCGGAGGGGGTCGTGCCCATCACGAAAAGCCGGGTTCCGTCGCGAGAGAACGCCACAACGAAATCCGAGTGGTGGGGTAACCGCCAGCGCGCCAGTTCTTTGCCGGTGGCGATCTCCCACAGCGCGACCCCATTTTCGGGGCCGGCGGTATGCCGAGGGCTCGTAGCGGCGGACGCCAGCAGCGTGCCTGAAGGGGAGAAGCTGATCGAAGTGACGTCCGCCTTCGGATGCCCCCGAAGCTGCTTGATGCGCTTGCCGGACGGCACGGAGAGCAGGCTCACGGCCGTAGCGCCCACGGCGACGCTGCCTCCGGCGGGGGCGAGCGCCAGAGCGGCCGAGTACTTCGCAGTCACTTTGACGTTCGCGGTCGCGGCACCGGTTTGCGTGTTCCAGATCCGCAGCCTCCGATCGTCGCCGACCGACGCGACGTGCTCGCCGGACGCCGTCATGACGATCTGTGCGACGTCCTGATCGTGGCTGAGCGACGCAGTCGCGCTGGGCGGGGCAGGCGGTCGAGCCGTTCCCCCGGTCAGCAGCTTGCGCAAGGCCGCGATGATCGACGGGTCGAGAATGAGCTCGCGCCAGATCACACCGGGTCGTCCGTCCCGGACCGCGAAACCGTACACGGACCCATCGCGGCGGTTCGGATCAGGATCGAAGTCCGAGCTCCAGCGCAGGATCGCGCCGTTTCGTACGCCGAACGCTGCGAAGCTCACCTGGATGGCTGTGAATGATGTGTCCTGGGTCTTCTTCCTGATGCTTCTCAACCGAAACCCGACGCGCACCTTCTTGTCGACCGAAGGATCGTGTAAATCGGGGCGTACCTCGAAGACGGGGACCATGTAATCCGGCAGCCCCACGCTCACCAGCAGTTGCCGGCAAGCGAGCTCGAACCACTTGTTGCCGGCGGTCGGTACCGCCTCTGACCGAAACGGAAAGTCCTCGAGGCGAAGATCCGGCTTCGCGAAGGTCATTCTGGCCGATGAGCTTATCGGATAACAGGATGGCAACGGCCTCTTGGTATATTGCCTTCGTGCGCGCGAGAGACACGACGGCAGCAAGCCACGCGGTGCAGATGAACGCCTATCGGCACCTCGGGCCCGTGCAACGGGCGCGCCTCGCCGCAAGGTTGTCGGCAGAGACGCGAGAGCTGACCCGTGCAGGCATTCGTGCCCGCCACCCCGCGTATACAGAGAAGGAAGTCGGTCTGGCGCTTTGCCGGGTTCTGTACGGGGACGACCTTGTTCGTAAGGCCTGGCCGGAATACCCGCTGATCGCGCCATGAGCGACGGGGGTGCGGGCGATTTTCTGGCCCGCCTGACGGCCAAGTTGTCGGCGGCCGGAATCGCTCACATGGTCGTGGGATCATTTGCGAGCTCGTTTCACGGCGTGCCCCGCAGTAGCCAGGACCTCGACCTCGTCATTGATCCGGACGGGGCGTCGCTTCAACGATTTCTCGCCAGTCTTCCACCCGAGGAGTACTACGCGGATGCAGACGCCGCTGTCGAAGCGCTTCGCCGTCGCGGCCAGTTCAATGTCATCGACATGGCGACCGCCTGGAAGGCGGATCTCATCGTGCGCAAAGCGCGCCCGTTTTCTGTCGAGGAGATGCGGCGCCCGATCGAAGGCGATCTGCTTGGAGCGCGCGTTCGCATCGCATCCGCTGAAGACACGCTGATCGCCAAAATGGAGTGGGCCCAGATCGGAGGAGGCAGCGAACTCCAGCTCCGCGACGCCGCGGGAATCCTGAGCCTCCACGGAATAGAACGAATCGACGTTGCATACGTCGAACGCTGGGTCCGGGAGCTCGGGTTAGAGGAATCGTGGCGGCGACTGCTGGCGACCAGCGACGAGGAAGATGGATGAGCGATTGCTGGCCTCGCGTCAGGGGCCGATCACGACGCCGACGTGGGTCAAGCAGAAGTCGATCGGATAATCCGCGCCGGTGGTCGCCGCGACCTAAAGGCCCATGTCCAGGAGGCCGTTGCTGATGTCGGTCGTGCCTGTACCCTCGGGCCCATCCCAGCACTGAACGTACATCTCCGTGAAGGGGACGTCGGCGGCCTGACCGTCCGTCGGGCGCACGAGCGCGCACGAATCCTGCTCCAGCGCCGGATCCTTGCCGGTCGGCGTCGTCTTGAAACGGATCGACGGGATCATCGGTCCTTCGACGGTGATCCAGAAGCCGATCACGCCCGCGGGCACCGTCCACGGACTCTTCACGGCGTCCGCGCCCTGATTCAGATTGAAGCCGAGCTCGATGCCCCAGTAGTCGCTGTAGGGCGGATGGCTGCCGTCCGTCGGGACGGGCACCATCTCGACCGTTCCGCTGAGACAGATCTTTCCAACCTGCGTCGCATCGAGCACCACCGTGCTGGAACCCAGGTTGGCCTTCGCCAGGAACGCCCCGCCGGCGACGCCGTACGCGTTCGTGCCGAACTGATACGGAACGTCGGCGCCCGCTGCCGCGACAATCGGAATCTCACCCGGAGCACCGGCCGGTGTGGCGCCGCCCATCCCGCCGCCGCCACACCCCTCGCTCGCGCCGACACCGAGCGCGAGCAAACCCGAAACCACCAGCCGGCCGAAAACGAGCTTCTTGATCGTGCGTGCGCGCATCGCCGGTCCCTCCGTCATGTAGGCGGGACAGACTAACCCGTGTCGCGCGTAATTTCGTGGCTCTGCTGCGCTGCTCAAGGCGGGGGCCCGCAAAGCCGATAAGAGTCTGCGGAGGCGGTCTGCCGTGGCAAACGAGGCGCACCAGGCGATCAGCGTGGTCCCATGCCGGCCCGGACCTTCGTAGGTCGCGGCATCAGCGCCGGCTCCCCGCGGGTCGGCCTGTTTCTGCGCGGTGGGAGCTACGCGTACCAGGACGAGATCCTCGCCGGCGCCCATCAGGAATGTAGCGCGCATGGCGCGAACCTCTACTGCCTGTCGGGCGGCAACGTCACGCTGCTCGATCCGCGCAACTTCGTTTACGGGCTGCCCGATCCGGGCGCGCTGGACGCCGCGGTGTTCGTCAGAGACACGATGGGCGCCGACGACGGCGACAAGGCGGTGGGCGCGATGCTGGAGCGGCTCGGGCCGTTGCCGGTGTGCACGATCGGTTCGCGTGAACCGGGCGTGCCGTGCGTCGCGATCAACAACTCCGGCGGCGTCCGCGCGCTGACGCGGCACCTGATGGAGAAGCACGAATGCAAGCGGATCGCGTTCCTGACGGGCCACGGCCGCGAGGCCGAGCAACGCCTGGCGGGCTACCGCGCGGGACATCGCGACCTCGGCGTCACCCCCGCAGAGCAGCTCTTGATCCGCGGCGATTTTCGGATCGGTGCGGGCCGGGACGCGGTCACCAAGCTGTTTGATTCCGGCGGCGGCTGCGACGCGATCGTGGCCGCGAACGACTGGATGGCGCTGGGCGCGCTGGAGTCGCTGCGCGCCCGGGGCCTGCGTGTGCCGGAGGACGTCGCCGTGGTCGGATTCGACGACCTCGATAACGCCAAGTTCGCCTCGCCGCCGCTGACGACAGTCCGACAGGCTCCCCTCCAGCTCGGTATCGAGGCCGTGCGCCTGGTGTTGGCGCGCCTCCGCGGTCAAACGTGCGGCGACGTCGTGCTGGAGACGCTGCCCCAGATTCGGCAGTCGTGCGGCTGTTTTCACGGAACCCGACGCGGCGACCCCGAGCCGCCGGCGCTGTCCAGCCAGAGGCCGCGTCGGCCCGACTACGCCGCCTGGGCGGGTGCGACGGCGGCGCGCGGGCCGGCGCCGTCCGCGTCGTTGCCGCGCGATTGGTCGGAGCGCATGGTGGCTTCGCTTCGCCGCGATCTGGAGCGTGGCCGGAGCGGGAGCTTTCTTGCGACGGTCGACGAGATCATCGGCGGCGCCCCGGAGGTCGGCAACGTCAGCGCCTGGCACCAACCGATCGCGACACTGCGTCGCGCGGTGATCCGCGACCTGCCGGCGACGACGGCGGAGCTCGCGCTGGCGGAGGCGATCTTCGAAAGCACGCACATCTTGATCGGCGACCACGCCGAGCGCGCCCAGGGACGCCGGCGTCTCGCGATCGAGGCGGGTTTCCGGGCGCTCGAGGATCTCGGCGGCGACGTACGCGCATCGCTCGATCGGCCGTCGATCGGCCGCGCCCTTGCGGCTCACTTGCCAGGGCTCGGCGTGAAGAGCTGCGCCATCATCATCGACCAATCGGAGCGCGCGCCGACCGGCGCCGATCAGGCGCGGCTGATCATCGCCTGGGACCACGAGCGGGGCCTGTCGACAACCGTCGGGGGCGTGGCCTTCCGGGCGGGCGCGGTGTTGCCAGAAGCGTTCATGCCCGCGCGCCGCCACACGCTGATGGTGCAGCCGTTGTTTTTCCAGAGCGACGCCTTCGGTTGGTGCGTGCTGGAGATGGATCCCCCGCGCGCCGCGGTGGGCGAGTCGATCCCCGCGCAGATCAGCGCCGCCCTCAAGGTCACCGCGCTGCAGGAGCGCCTCGGGGCGAACGCGACCAGACGTTAATGTCGCGCGTTCATCTCGCGCTCCTTGCGCTGGTCGCGGTTTCTGCCGGCGGCTGCGGCACACATGCGTCGGTGTCTGACGCCGCTTTAGACGGCGCGAGCGACGGCGGCGCCGGAAACGACGACGGCACCGTCAGCGCGGATGGCGGCGATGGCGGTTGCGTCGTCGGCGCCGGAACGTTCGGCGAGCCGACAACTCTAGCCTGCGCTCAGTCGACGCCAGCCAAAGTGGCGACTGACGGCGCCAACATCTATTGGACTGTCGAGGCGTATGGCGCGGTCCTGATGAAGGTCGCGAGTGGTGGCGGGGCACCCCAGGTCCTCGCGACGAGCGACGCCGGGGCGTTCGGCCTCGTGCTCGACGCCGCGTATGCCTACTTACGCAGCCGGTGGCGGGACGGATCATCCGCGTGCCGCTGGCCGGCGGTCCGTCCGTGACGCTGGCCTCCGGGGTGGACGCGCCGGGGCACATCGCAACCGACGGCGCGTTCCTCTACTGGACGGGCGGCACGACGCAAGGGAGCATCACCCGACTCGCGCTCGGCGATGGGGCGGTGCCCACCACGCTCGTGGGCGGCCTCTCGCACCCGCTCGCGATCGCCGTCGCGGACGGCTTCGTCTACTGGACCGACTTCGCGGACGGCACGGTGTTACGAACACCCGCGGCCCCCAGCGACGCCGATGCCGGGACCACGCCCGACGGCGGAGCGAGCCCGGCGGTGATGCGGCTCGCCTACGGACTTCAACGGCCGGCAGACCTGGCGGTACGCGACGGGTACGTCTATTACCCCGATCGCGCGGGGCGCGTCCTGCGTATCCCCACTGGCGGCGGCGCGCCCGACCTGCTGGCGACCGTGACGGCTGCACCGTTCGGCGTCGCCACCGACGGCGTCGCGGTCTACTGGAGCGCGCCCGGCACTCCGGGCGGCGTCTTCAAGGCGCCGGTTTCGGGCGCGGGGCCCGTCGTGACGATCGCCGGCACCGAGCTGGATCCACACTTTCTCGCCGTCGACGGCACGTCGGTGTATTGGGGAGACTGGGGCGGTGGCGGGATCGTCAGGAGCGCCCCGAAATAGGGCGGACGCGACCAGCCGCGAGTTGTCGGCCGTGTAATATCGACGCCGTGAAAGTGGTTGGTGCGCTGGGGGTCGCGATCGTGACCTTGGCGGGGGCGTGCGCGATCATCCTCGCCGCGATAGTGCACCTGCCTCTCGCCGGGGCCGCGCGCGTAGGCGTCGGGATCGCGGTCGCCGCGCTGGCGTGCCTGGCGCTTCCTTTGTGGTTCGATGCCGTCCTGACGCGCGCGGCGCGCCGTCAGGACGTGAACGCGCGAGGGATGCCGGGTCGCGCCTTCGCGGCGATGAACCTCCTCTGGATCGTTGGGCTCGGCGTCGCGGACCACGCGCGCGTTCGCGACTACGTTTCGGTTGTCCGCAAAGTGGTGGCGTTGTTCGCCCGACCTCGCCCAGCCGATCAATTGCCGTCCGGTTTCTCGACGGCCGCAAGGGAGCTGTCGATCGAGGAAGCCGACGCGCCGGATAAACCGCTCGCCTACGCGACGCCGCGGTGTCCCCTCCGCTACGGATTCATCACGGAGACGAAGATGTCGACCATGGCGGCGGTTGGTCATTCCTCTCAGGTGGACGAGGGGCTCGGGATCCGGGGAACCTACGCGGCCGTTCCGGGGGCCGGTCGTTTGACCTTGCGGGATTTCGACGTACGCGTGCGGCGGCATCGAGACGGGGAGGCGGCGCTGCCCTTCGATCTGCCCGGAACGTCATACGGCCAGGTCCTCCTCTCCGTCGACGGGAGCCGGGTGCGCGCGCTCGAAGGCGCTTCCCCGCTGTGGGAGGACACGGCGGGGATCATCCCGCTTTCGGACTTCTATCCGCAGCTGCCGGGCGCCGCCCGCTGGATCCGCGTCGGCGGCGAGCTTGCGGCGATGTTCACGATTCGTCGTTCGTTGGACGGGAACGAGCCGGCGGACGCAGGAACGCCGGAGCTGTCGACGTCGGGCGAGCTTGTTGCTCACTACGTCGTTCTGGCGAGCGGATGGCCCCTCTACGCTGACGTGGAGGCGACGGCCAACGTCATCATCGGCACGAAGTCAGTCGGCATTCAGCAGAAACAAAAGATGACCGCCCGGTTGCACCTCATCGGGACGTGCGTCGGTCCCACACTTCCCGATCCGCGTCGCCCGTCGACGCCGGCGGAGGCAGCCATCGAGCAGTACGAGCTTTTCCTGGCTGCCTTGATGACCGGCCACCCCGGTGAAGCGGCCCCGTTCTTCACATCGCAGGTGCTGCGGGCTCACGGAGCCGCGAAGCTCGAGAGCGTCCTCCGCGCACACGTCGAACGACGAGGGGCAAAAGCGCTCGGGATTCTCTGGCTGGAGCCGGAGATCCTGGCGACGCCATCAAGCGTGGCGTTGAGGCTGGTCGGCCTGACCGAACCGGGAAATGTGCACGCGGACGTTCGGATAGAGGAGCGTGACGGGCACTGGCGTATCGCGATGATCTGCGTGAACCGTGCCCGGCCCCCGACGATCGGAGCCGGCTGCGATCTCCTCGACATTCGAGGCGATCGTCTCAGCCTCGCGCCCGCGCCCTGATGTTGTCGCGGAGGCCGTTCAGGACGGCCCGACGCGGGCGCAGAACGCCGGGTCCAGCTTCCCGGCCATCGCCGTTTCCTGGACCGAGAACACATCGATGGGCGACGGGGATCGGCGAAGGCTCCGCATGGCGCGCGACATAACGCGCGCGACGGGGTCGTAGTCGTCTTCGGGTCGGAGCGGCGACGCCAGCGACAGCACGACGTCGTCGACGGCGACGCTGAGATACGCGACGCGATCAATCTTCACGCCGTCGACCTCGAACGGCTCGGGTGCGTCGAGCCCCCAGAACCAGAGCTTGATGTCGCCGCCCAGGCCGAGCTCGATCGGCATACCGGAGGGCGGCGGCAGGTTCTTCCAGCCCTGGCGCTTCGCCATGCGGTCCGCCTCCCACGCCATCTGCTGACGAAGGAGATCCTGCCCTCGCAATGTGGGAGCCCCGATTCCCGCGGCGCTGCTGACGCCGGCCTGGATCAGGACACCGTCCAGCAGCACGACCGATGGGTTCAGCTTCGACTGCATCGGCTTCGCGGCGGGCAGGACGAGGCTGAACGTCGTCGAGCCGTGGTTCTCGACGCGCAGAAACCCGCAGCCGATGAAGATGGTGGCCGAGGGCGGAAGCTCGAGGGGAGTTTTCGCCGGCTGGGTCGCGGCCGATGCGACCGGAGGCG
>DATMZL010001592.1:0-3395 GCA_035607075.1 Polyangia bacterium | reverse complement strand
ACGGCCACTGTGCGCGCCGCCATCCAAGGGGTGGTCGACGCGGCGCAGTCGGGAGACGTCGAGCGCATGCGGAAGGCCAACGTCGGCCTGGACGAGGTGATGGACGACCACCTGGCGTTCGCGCGCAAGTCGACGGTGCGCGAGTACGCGGAGTCGATCGGCGTCGCGATCGCGGTCGCGCTGCTGTTGCGCGCGTTCGTCGTCGAGGCGTTTCAGATCCCGTCGGGGTCGATGATTCCCACGCTCGAGGTGGGCGACCACATCTTCGTGTCGAAGTTCTCGTACGGCCTGTCGATCCCCTTCACCGACACGAAGATCCTGCAGTACGCCGAGCCCAAGCGCGGCGACGTGATCGTGTTCAAGTTCCCGCAGGACACCAGCACCGACTACATCAAGCGCGTGGTCGGCCTGCCCAACGACACCGTCGAAGTGCGGCAGGGGCAGCTTTACATCAACGGCAACGAGATCCGCCGGGAGCGCGTCCCCGAGCGCTGTCATTACACCGAGGCGTCGTCGGCGGGCGGCGGTCCGGACGACCACGACTGCGAGCGCTGGGTCGAGACACTGGGCAACAAGGTCCACGACACGATCCTGGAACCGTCGCACCCCGCCCAGGATCACCCCCGCACCGTGATCGGGCCCGGCGAGGTCTTCGTGATGGGCGACAACCGCGACAACTCGTACGACTCGCGCAAGTGGGGCACGGTGAAGATGAACCTGATCAAGGGGCGGGCGCTGATCATCTGGTGGTCGCGCGGCAACTCGTCGGCAAATCCCGTCGACTGGGTCAAAGCCATCCGCTGGAACCGCTTCTTCTCCGTCGTCCACTAGCTCAGGTCCCCTCGCCCCGCGGAGCGGGGAGAGGTTAGGTGAGGGGGCCGCGAACCCAATCGCGCGCAGGCCTGTCGTTAGCGATGCAGGCGACGGCGCCTGCGGGCGATCGCGAGCAGCGAAACCCCGACGAGGACGAGGGGTGAAGATCCGTTGCTGCCGTTGGAGGTGCTGCAGCCGCATCCGCCTCCGCCGCGGTTGGCCGGGATCGACGCGTCGGTGCCGGTATCGATCGATGCGTCTCGGCCGCCGGCAGAACTGCCTGCGCTGCCGCTAGAACCGGATGCACCGCTCGCTCCCGAACCGCCGGCCATGCCTGACGTGCCGCTCGCGCCCGACGTGCCGCCCGTTCCCGACGTGCCTCCGGCGCCTGACGCGCCGCCAATTCCTGACGTGCCGCCGACGCCTGACATGCCGGCAGTTCCTGACGTGCCGCCGACGCCTGACATGCCGCCAGTTCCCGGCGTCCCGCCGGCGCTCGTGCCGCCAGTTCCCGGCGTCCCTCCGGCGCCAGACGTCCCAGTAGTCCCAGACGTACCGCTCGCACCCGACGTGCCGCTCGCGCCTGACGTGCCGCCAGTGCCCGACGTGCCTCCAGTGCCCGACGTGCCGCTCCCGCCTGACGTGCCGCCAGTGCCAGACGCGCCGCCGGCGCCTGACGTACCGCCGGTGCCGCCAGATGGAACGAACTCATAGGCGCCCATGTCGAACTGGGCGCCGTTGATCAGATCTCCATCGATCGGTCGAGCGACGCCGTCCAGATCCGTGGCCGGGGCGCCGACGGCGGTTCCAGTGTCGATGCAGACGCTGTTGGATTGCAGGTGAAAGTCCGGCGATGCGCCCACACTGACATAGCTGGGGTTCTGAGAGATCACGCCGGCGCCGAGCGTCACGCCCCTGAGGTTGGTGACGTTGTTCCAGATGTCCGAGTACGAGACGTTGATTGTGCTCGGGTCTGTCGGCGCCCGATCGATCCCGGTGTCGGTGTGGTTGGTGATGATGCTGTTTTTGACGTTGATGACGCCCGTCGCCTGGACAGTGGTGATGCCGGCCGAGCCGTTCGCGTTGATCGTGCAGTTGGTCAGGTTATGGGTGGGGGTGCCGCTCGTCGTCTCGAAGCTGACGCCGAAGGTTCCGTTCGACGCGACGACGGAATTGGTCAGATTCAGCTGCCCCTGGTCGCTAACGAAAATGCCTTGGAACTGGTTGCCGGTCGACACGATCGCGTCCATTGTCGCGGTGCCGGCGCGGATCATGGGCCCATAGATGTTGGACCGGAACGTCGAGCGGCGGATCGTCGTCGTACCGGTTGACCACTGGATCACGCCGCTGTACGCCTTTTCAAGGGTCACGTAGTCCAGCGTCGCGGCCGCGGGGGCCTCGAGATAGACGCTACCCCAGGAACCTCCGGCGGTTCCCAATGGGGAGTACACGGAGAACATGATCGGAAGGGCTTTGGTCCCGACAGCGACGAGCGATCCGGACACCACGAGCTCGACGCGGCTGTCATGGCCGCAAGCCATTGCCTGGCGATCGGCAAAATTGACCGTGACGCCCGGATCGATGGTGAGCGTGACGCCCGGCGGCACCATGAGATCCCCGGACACCTTGTAGGGCGACCCACTGGCCGCTAGCGTGGTGTTGGTCCACAGCGTGCCCCTGAGACCCTGCGTCGCGTCGCCGACGTAAGGCAGGGGACCGAGGTCGCCGCCGGTGTCGCCCGCAAAGCGCGCCGGCGAGTTCGAGGTGAGGTGGAAGTTGTACGGCGAATTGACCCAGAGCGGGTCGCAGGTGAACACACCAGTTCCACGCGTCGCGCTGCCGAGGGAGCCCAGGACGTCCGAATAGCTGACGTTGATCGTCGCGGCTGCGGCCGACCGAGAAATACTGCCCACGATGCAGTTCCTGATGTTGATGACGTTGCTCGTGCCCGAGGAGGAAGAAGAGACGCTCCCGGTTACAGTCGTATTTGTCACGGTCATCGTCGTGCCCGGGCTCGACCGGATGTCGTAGATGCCGTTGACGCTGTCGTCGTAGATCAGGCCGTTGACGATGTTCGGGGCACCCGAGCCGGAGACGTAGACCCCGTACTGGTTCCCGTTCGAGGTGATCCGATCCAGCGTCGGCGTGCCGGCCGCGATCGCGAAGCCGAACTGGGTCGCGGTCGCGGTCGTGGTGCTGATGCTGACGACAGTACCGGTCGCTTCGCTGAGGACACCGTACTTGGCGTTCTGCACGACGGCGCCGCTGATGATGGCGGAGGTCGCGGCACTGGTGACGACGATGCCGTACCAGGAGGTGCCCGCCGGCGACTGAAACGTCACCGGGCTTCCGGCGGTGCCATTGACCGCCAGCGCGCCGTTGACCGTCAATTCGACGGTGTTTGTGTCGCGCCCTCCGCCTTGACCGTCAATGCCGGAAAATTGAACGGTCGTGCCCGGATCGATCGTCAGCGTCACGCCCGCGGGAACTGTGATGTCGCCCTGGACCACGTACGGACTGCCGGCCGGCGACCAGGTCTGGGTGCTGAGGTTTCCGCCCAGGATCGTGGTCGCTGCTTCTGC
>DATMZL010001571.1:0-4116 GCA_035607075.1 Polyangia bacterium | reverse complement strand
ATCGGTGCGTCTGCCCTGGGTTCCGGTCTGGTGTGACGATTGCAATTCAACGCGGGCATGGAAACGCGAACACCAAGAAAGATTCTGGTC
Organism: Polyangia bacterium; assembly: GCA_035607075.1. Classification (GTDB taxonomy): domain Bacteria; phylum Myxococcota_A; class Polyangia; order Fen-1088; family Fen-1088; genus JADGRB01. The sequence goes on along the minus strand of DATMZL010001571.1, from coordinate 4,026 downwards.
GCGACCGATTTCTCCGAAGGAAGCGACGAGGCGCTCGACCACGCGATCGACATGGCGAAGGCGAGCAATGCGGCGATCGAGATCGTGCACATCCTCGAGCTGGCCGAAGAATTCCCGTTCGGAACGACGTACTTCGACGCCGACTACGGAGCGCTTTACAGCGGTATCGATCGGCAGCTGAGCGAGCGCGCGGATCGCGCGCGTGCCGCCGGGATCGCGTGCGAGACGAAGATCATCGACGGCGCCGCGGTCAACGAGATCACGCGGCGCGGCCGCGCCATCGACGCGGACCTGATCGTCGTCGGGACGCATGGGCGCACGGGGCTCGCGCACGCGTTGATGGGCAGCGTCGCGGAGCGCGTCGTGCGCCGCGCGTCCTGCCCCGTGCTCACCGTACCCTTTTCCAAGAAGGCGGCCTGAGTCATGGAGACAGCAACGGCGTCAGCGCATAACATCCCTGCGGAAACGAAGCCCCGGAGCAAAGGAGCCACGCGCGTGAGCGAGAGCAAGGGCAGGATTCTGGTCGTCGATGACGAGGTCAACGCGCGGAGCGCCTTGACCGAGCTCCTGCGCGACGAGGGCTACACGGTCGACGCGGCGGCGGACGGCTTCAAGGCCCTGGGCAAGCAGCCGGACTTCGGGCCGGACCTCGTGCTGACCGACCTGAAGATGCCCGGGATGGACGGGATCCAGCTGCTGGGAAAGCTGCGCGAGAACGATCCCGAGCTCCCCGTGGTCGTGATGACCGCGTTCGGCGAGGTCGACACCGCGGTGGGCGCGATGCGAGCCGGGGCGCGGGACTACCTCTCGAAGCCGGTCAACGTCGGCGAGCTGTCGGTCGTGATCGCGCGCGAGATGGCCGGGCGCAAGCTGCGGGCCGAGGCGGGCCTCCTGCGGGCGCGGATCGCCGAGAAGTACAGCTTCAACAACATCGTTGGCAACGCGGCGCCGATGCAGGAGGTGTTCAAGACCGTCGCGCAGATCGCGTCGTCGCGCGCCAGCGTGCTGATCACCGGTGAATCCGGGACGGGGAAGGAGCTGATCGCAGCGGCGATTCACGAACGCAGCCCGCGCGCGGGCGGACCGTTCGTGAAGCTGCACTGCGCGGCGCTGGCCGAGACGCTGCTGGAGAGCGAGCTGTTCGGTCACGAGCGCGGATCGTTCACGGGCGCCGCCGGGCGCCGGGACGGTCGCTTCCAGCAAGCCAACCACGGGACGCTGTTCCTCGACGAGATCGGCGACATCTCGCCGGCTGTCCAGGTGAAGCTGCTGCGCTTCCTTCAGGAGAAGGAGTTCGAGCGCGTGGGCGGCAACGAGACCATCACCGTCGACGTGCGCGTCATCGCGGCGACCAACCGCGATCTCCGCCAGCTGGTCGCGGAAGGGAAGTTCCGCGAGGACCTCTTCTATCGGCTGAACGTGATCACCGTCGAGATGCCGGCGCTGCGGTCGCGCGCGTCGGACGTGCCCTTGCTGGCCGGGCACTTCCTGCGCAAGTACGCCGAGGAGAACGGCAAGAAGATCGACGGCTTCTCGGACGACGCGCTCGAGCGCCTGGTGGCCTACAACTGGCCCGGGAACGTGCGCGAGCTGGAGAACGTCGTCGAGCGCGCGGTGGTGCTGGCGCAGGGAAGCCGCGTGACCGCCGCCGAGCTGCCGCCGAACGTGGTGCCCGCCAAGGGCCGCGCGGGCCTGCAGATCCCGGGCGCGACGATGGACGACATCGAGCGCTACGCGATCACCAAGACCCTCGAATCGACGGGCGGCTCGACCAGCCAGGCCGCCGAGATCCTGGGAATCAGCGTGCGCAAGATCCAGTACAAGCTGCACGAGTACGAGGGCGCGCCGAAGTCGTCGCGCGATCCGGTGAACGGAGGCGGCGGCCGATGACGCCCGTCGGGAAGTACATGACGCCCGGCCCGCACACGATCGGGCGCGAGCAGTCGCTGGAGGCCGCGAAGCAGTTGATGCACCGGACGCACGTCCGCCACCTGCCGGTGTTGCACGGTGGCAAGCTCGTCGGCCTCGTCTCGGAGCGAGATCTCGACGTGGTCGGCGCGCTGCCCGGTTCGCGGCAGCTGGCGGTCGAGGACGCGATGGTGCCGGACGTCTACGTGATCTCCGAGGACGCCTCCCTCGCGAAGGTCGCGGCGGACATGGCGCGCCTCAAGGTCGGATCGGCCGTCGTCCTCAAAGGGGAACAGGTCGTCGGTGTTTTCACGGCGGTGGATGGCCTGCGCGCGCTGGCGGAGCTGCTCAGGCCGCTGGCGCAGGAGCAGCCGGCAGCGCCAGCGTGAAGCAGGTCCGACCGGGGCGCGATTCGACGCGAATCGTGCCGCCGTGGTCGGTCACGATGCGGTGAACGATCGCGAGCCCCAGGCCCGTTCCCTGCGACTTGGTCGTGAAGAACGCGTCGAAGACGGGCAGATCGTCGCCGAATCCCGGGCCGTCGTCCTCGACGGCGATCTCGACCTCGGCGCCCGCGTTCCGCGCGATCAAGCGTAGCTGTCCGCCTTTGTCGCTCATCGCCTCGATGGCGTTGCGGGTCAGGTTCAGCAGCACCTGGCGCAGGCGTTCGCTCTCGCCGTGGACGTGGCGCGTCCCGGGCGCGACGTCCACGCCGATCGAAACATGGACCGCGTCCGCCTCGGGAGTGATCAGGCCCGTGACGCCGGCCAGCAGGTCCGCCACGTCGACGGGCCGCGGCTCCAGAGGGCGCGGCTGCGCGAAGGCCAGGAACTCGCGGACCAGGCGATCGAGGCGATCGATCTCGCTCTTGATGATCTGCGCGATGGGCAGAACCGTGGCTGGCTCGTCGCCGCGATTGAGCCGGCGTTCCAGCAGCGTGAGCTGCAACGACGCCGAGTTCAGCGGGTTGCGGACCTCGTGCGCGAGCCCGGCGGCCAGCGTGCCGACCGCCGCCAGCCGTTCCGACCGCAAGAGCCGACGCAGCATCTCATCCTCGTCGCTGACGTCGATGCCGACCGCGTAGGTGGTGGTGCGTTCGTCGTGGCCCCGGACCGCGGCGTGCCGCCAGCGAACCTTTCGCTTTCCGCCCGCCTTGAGCGGCAGATCCACGGGAAGTCCGGCCGGTCCGACGAACCGGCGTCCGTCGGTGCCGAGCATCTCGCCGCGCCGGAAGCCGGTCACGCGCTCGAGCTCGCTGTTCCAGGTCGTCAGGCGGCCGTCTTCGTCCAATGCCAGAACGAAGGCCGGCACCGACTCGACCAGCTCGCGATGCGTTTGCTCGGACCCCTCGAGCTCGCGTCGCAGCCGCACGCGCTCCCGGTACAGGGCCGCCTGATCGAGGGCGCGCCGTGCCGTATCCAGCAGGTCGGGCGGCGAGACGGGCTTCAGGACGTACGCGAACACCGCCCCACGCACGGCGGCGATCGCCCCCTCGACCGACGCGTTACCGGTGACCATCACGACCTGCACGAATGGAAAACGCTCGCGGAGCGGCGCCAGCAGCGACAGGCCGTCGCCGTCGGGCAGGCGGACATCGACCAGCGCGACGTCGAAGTCGTGTTCGGCCGCCAGCGCCAGCGCGCTCTTGCGATCGCGCGCGACCGTCGTGTCGACGCCGAGCTCCTGGACGATCTCGGCGAGGTTCTCCGAAAGCGCCTCGTCGTCGTCGACGATGAGGACGTGCCCGGTCATAGCGGCTGATCACCCGGGAAGCGCAGCAAGAAACAGGCGCCTTCACCGTCGGGGCGCGCCTCGACCTCTATGGCGCCGCCGTGCGCCTCCATGATCCGGCGGCACAGCGCCAGCCCCAGTCCGCTGCCCTTGGCCTTCGTGGTGTAGAGCGCCTCGAAGATGCGCGCGCGATCGGCGGCCGGAATGCCGGGACCGTCGTCCCGCACGCGAACGCGTGTCTCGCCATCGGCAGCGGTCTCTGCGTCGATCCAGATCTGACCGCGGCCCTTCAACGCCTGCGCGGCGTTGGTCAGCAGGTTCGCCAGCACCTGGCGGATCTGATCGGGGTCGATGATCAAGGTGAGATCGGCGGGCACAGAGTCGTGC
>DATMZL010000993.1:0-2957 GCA_035607075.1 Polyangia bacterium | reverse complement strand
CGCTGGATCGTTCGGATCCGCAACGGGGTTGACCGCTCCCGGGGCGCAGCTCGGGAAGTCGCTGGCGCAGACCGTCGTCGTGACGACGTGTCCGAACTCGTCGTGTTCGTAGGCGGTGTGCTGTGCGACGTAGTCGGTCATGCCAGGTGCCACGTTGGTCGTGATCGTGGAGGGCTCGACCCTCGTCCGGAGCAGCCCCAAGGTGCTCGTCAACCGGGCTTCCGATTGCATCGGCATGCGGAAGTTGCCCGGCAGCGAGTAGTCGAACTCCGTGACGTGAACGACGCGAGCGTTGTTACCGTCGGAGGGCGCGAGACGCTGGCTATCGACGGTCGTGCGGGTGACCTTCCCCAGCCGCGGCATGTCGGCGCTGACGGTCGCATCGTAGACATTCGTCGTCGTCGTCTGGTTCGTTTCGCCCGTGGCGTCGTTGGTGGTCTTGACGGCCACGACCGTCGGGTTTCCGAGCCCGTCGTAAGTGAAGTCGGTGCGGACGGTCAGCGTGCCCGCGGGGCGCTCGCCCTCGAACTGGACCGTCGCATCGATGACGGTGGCCGGATAGACGTAGACTGAAGCTTTCGGACCGTAGATCTTGCCCGTGATCGGCGCACAGGCGTTCTTGTCGATGGCGTCGCAGTACTGCGTGGCCGTCGAGGTGACCAGCGTGGTCCCTTTGCTTCGCGTCACGGAAGTCGGCAAGCCCGTGTACGGGTATGCCTGCGCGAGGGTGGTGACCGTCGTCGTGCCGATGGTGCTGGCGTTGCCGGGCTCGATCACCGTGACCTGGTGGAAGCCTTGCGGCCCGCGACCGGAGGCGCTGTTTCGGAGCGATGAATATTGGTAATGGGTCGTCGGCATGGCGGCGGATCCCAGGCCGTCGTCGGTCGCAACCGAAGCCACCACCGTCATCGGGAGCGCCAGATACTGCGTACCTGGATCGCGCGGAGCGGTATCCGTGTAGATGCCTTGCGCCTGGACGTCAGCCTTCGTGATGATCGCGTACGTGACCTCGTTCGGCCGCGCCATGCCGTTCGGGAAGTGCTTGATCATCGGTCTCTGGAACGTGTTGAGCCACGCGTGCGTCTCGCCGCCGCTGACCGAGCGAACGATGTCGAGGAGCCCGTCGCCGTCCAGGTCGACGAATGCGCCGCCGTTCACGGCCGCGGGGATGATCGGAAGGTCCTGGTCCGGCGTCGACGAGGTCGGAAAGTTCCAGAAGAAACCGTTGTTGATCGCGAAATTCGTCGGCCCGGATTTGGGAAAGGTCTGCATGCCCATGACGAGATCGGCGAGGCCGTCGCCGTTCAGATCCGGCATGTTGAAGAAATCGATGCGCTCGTCCCTGAACTGTGCGAAGGCGTTATTGAGCTCGGCTTTGGAAGCCGTCAGATACGGCGTCGCCACCGCGCTGTTGTTGATGAACGTCTCGTCGTTGGTGGTGGCTGATCCGATGATCTCGCTGAAGTCGTAACCCACGCCGGTCGCGAGAGCGACGCCGTGGTAGATGCCGGCGTTGATTCCGTCGCCGTCGACGAAGAACTGAAATGCCATCAGCCGGTCGTGCCGGCCGTCGCCGTCGATGTCCGCGATCTGCACGCGGGTTGGCTGCGTGAACTCGCGCGGGAGGTCGTCCTGGAACGCGCCCCAGATCTTACCCGTCCCGTTCGCGAGGCCGAGGAACATGAAATATTTACCCGCGCCGTCCGTACCGAGGTTGCCGACGATGTCAGGGAAGCCGTCGCGGTTGACGTCCTCCCAGTGGTACGCCTTCACGTCGCCGACGAAGCCGACGTTGAGCCCCTGGGCATCGCTGCCGATCGAGAACGGCCCGCTCCACCCGTTCGGCGTGTTGAGGAACAGGTTGACGTCGTGTGAGCCGGGGCCGATGCGGATCAAATCGGCGCGGCCGTCGTGATTCAGATCCGCGACCGTGTCCTTGAACCCCAGGTCCATCGATCCGTTCGCCGCCAGAGGCGCCATCGGACCGTTGTTGAACTCGGTGCCGAGCACCCATCCTCCGCCCTGCTTGATCCGGTTCAGCCAGACCTCGGTCGGGAACTGTTGGCAGTGCCTGTCGGTGCCGAAGATGGTGTGATTCTCGATGCAGGAGTAACGGCTGCCGATGATGTCGAGCACGCCGTCGCCGTCCATGTCGGCGAAAAGCGTCTTGGCGGGGTTGTTGTTCTCGTCGGCCAGGATGATGGTGCCGCCACGTTCGCTTGGAAGCCGCCAGCTCGCCTGGGAATCCCAGCCGCTCCCCGTGTTGCGCCAGGTCTCGAAGGGAGGATCAAAGGCTGCCGAGTGCACGAGGTCGACGCGTCCGTCGCCGTCCAGATCGACGAACTGCGTACCCCGCGTCGTCACCGGGGGGTCAGCCGCGAAGTTCTGGTCGATCGGGGCCGGCAACGCGTAATTGTCCGCCGGTGCCCAGCTGTAGCCGCCGCCCTGCCAATCGAACACGAGCGGCTTCAGACATTGCACAGTCGGCAAGGCAGGCGGTGGAGGAACAAACGCCGGCGTCGCGCAGTAGTTGATGCTCGACAGTCGGCTGGGCAGCATCACGTCGGTGGCCGGGAGGTAGTCGAGAACGTACGTGCCGGCGTCGGTGGTGATGGCCCTGAGCCGCTGCTTCCGCGGCAGCGTCGCGCGTCGGAAGCGCGTTCGTCGGATGTCGGGACGCACTTCGTACGTGAACGAGACGGTCGTGAACGGCGTCGTCGCCGCCACCGAGGTGAACGCGCCGTCGCTCGGACTGATCTTCCCGCCGTCAAAGTGCCCGGTGTACTTGATCGACGTGGCGATCAACCCACGCGCCTCGAAGTCGGCCTGCTCGACGCCGGACGGGTCCTGGTTGTAGAGCACGTCGTAGTAGTTGCCCCAGGCGTCGACGACCCGATCGAGCGCCCAGATCGCGATCTCGTCGCCCAGGCTCGCATCGGTCTCGTCGAGAAAGCGAA
>DATMZL010001563.1:0-2563 GCA_035607075.1 Polyangia bacterium | reverse complement strand
GCGGCGTTCCCGACACTGGAGACGGTGAGGCTGGACTACGGCTGCCGGCACGGGCCGACCGGGCTGGCGCCGCTGGCCGCACTGCCCCGGTTGCGCACACTGCTCGACCCGGACAGCGGGCGCGTCGACGGTGTCGACGCGCTCACGAAGCTGACCAACCTGGCGATCGGTACGAACGACGGCGCGATCGCCCCGATCGCGAAGCTGCCCGGCTTGCGCGGGCTGGCGCTCGATCTGCACGCCGCCACCGACCTGACGCAGTTGGGCCAGCACGCCGCGCTCGAGGAGCTGATCGTCCATTCGTCCGTCGCGGCACCCCTCGACGTCGCACCGCTTGGAAACCTGACATCGTTGCGTCGGCTCGCGATTCATACGGACGTCGTCGCTCATGCCGCCGCGCTGGCGAACCTGCACGCCCTGTGCATGCTGGACCTGGGCGACGTCAACCGCGGAACCGAGGTCGTCGCGCTCGCGTCGTTGAACCGGCTGCAGTCGCTGGCTCTGGGCGTGACCGGCGCATCCTCGCTTGCGCCGCTGTCGCGACTGCAAGCTCTGAAGGAGGTAGAGCTGCGAAGCGGGTGCGAGCAAACGCTGGTCGACCTCGCGCCGCTCGCCGGGTTACCGCGGCTCTCTCACCTGTTTCTCGACGGAGCGATGAAGGTCAAGAACGGGAAACGGCTGGCCAGCAAGACGCAGCGGCAGTTGCCGCGTCATTGCGGCGGGCATCACGGCGGGGTGTGGATCAGGCGTAGCCCGCCGACTTGAGCTTCGCCTTCGCCATGGTCGCGATCTTGTTGCGGCCTGCGCCGGCCAGATCCGCGAGGATCTCCTCGCCCGCGGGATGCCGCCGCTCGACGAGGATGAAGCCGACCTGGTAGCGCTGCTCCGGCGACACGTGGCGATCCTTGCGCAGCGCCGCCGCGACGTCGAAGCCGCGCTCGACAAGCTGCTGCACGATCTGAAGCGCCTCGTCGCGCCGCCCGGCGCGCAGCTCGGCGGCCGCCAGCGCGTAGCCGTCGTCGGGCGTGGCGTCGGTGGCATGGCCCACCAGGCGCAGCACCGCCAGCGCGGCGTCGCCGTCCTTGCGCTTCTGCAGCTTCCCCGCCAGCGCGCGCAGGCCGCTGCCCGCCGCCTCGCGATCGATCTCGCGCGCGAGCGGCAGCAGCGGATCCGCGCCCTCGCCGGCGCCGATGCGCGCCAGCGCGTTCGCGAGCACCGCCTTCGCCAGCTTCTTCCCCGCCGGCCCGCTGTCGAGCAGCGCGCGGATTCGCGGCCGTAGCAGGCGCGCCAGCAACGCGGCCCGCTCGGCGTCGCGCGCCGCCAGCAACGCCCGCGCGATCGCCTGCGCGCCCTCCGCGCGCGTCCCGAGGGCGTTCGCCGTCGCTTCCGCGCGCATCCGATCGGGCGTCGCCGTCAGCACGGCCGCCAGCGCGTCCGCCGCCGGGCCTGTCGGGATCTGCGCCAGCCGCTCGATCGCCAGCAGCGCGCGCTCTGCTTCCGCACCGAGCGCGATCTTCTTGAGCCGCGGAATCAGCCCGTTCGGCAGCTCGAGGCTGGCCATCGTGTACAGCGCCGGGCGCGCCAGCTCGGCGGGCGCCTTCTCCGCCAGCTCCAACAGCGCTGCCGCGACGCGCGCGCCCGCCTTCCCGCGCGCCGTGAAGCGCAACGCGACGATCGCCTCCTCGCGCACCGGCGCGGGCTGGCGCTTGTCGCGCGCGAACGCGAGCAGCGTCGGCGCCGCCGCCGGGTCCTCGAGGTAGCCGAGGATCTTGAGCCCGCCCGCGACCAGCGCCGCGTTGGCGCCCTTCTTCTTCGCCTTCGCGCGCACGAGCTTCGTGACCTGGGCGAGGTACCCGGACTTCTCGCGCGGCGTCGCATCCTTCACCCGCTGGCGAACGGCGAGCGCCGCCGCCCGCGCGGCCTCCACGTCCGTCGTGTCGAGCGCGGCCAGCAGCGCCGTGAACGCGTCCTTGCCGCCGACGCGCCCGAGCACCTCTTCCAGCGCGCGCCGTTCGATCACGTCAGTCGCGTCCGCGAGGCGCTGGCGGATCGGTTTCACCGCGTCGTCGCCGAACGCGATCGCGGCGTCGATCGCCGCGCGTCGCACCTGATCGTCGCGCGACGCGAGGCAGGGCAGCAGCTTCGGCAGGACGCGCGGCGCGCTCTTGCCGCCCGCGAGCCGCGCCAGCGCCTCCAGCGCGTGCCGTTGCACGGGCGCCACGCCGCCCGCGGCCGCCGCCACGAGCGCGTCGATCACCGCCGCATCGTGGGCGCCAATCTCGCCCAGGACGATCGCGGCCGCGATCTGGCGCTCGTGCGCCTGGCTCGCCAGCAGAGCCCGGATCTTGCCGACCAGTGCGCTGGATGAAGCCATGCCCGGCGCGCGCCGCGGCTACTTCTTCTTGCCCGCGGGTCCCGTTGACTTCGCTGCCGCGGGCGCCTTCGCTGCGGCCGGCGCCTTGGCGGCATCAGCGGCTGCGGGCTCTGCGGCAGCCTCGGCCGGCGGCGCAGGCGGAGCGGGCGGCGGCTTCTTCGCCTCCGCGACCTTCTTGAGCCCGGCCAG
>DATMZL010001553.1:0-2815 GCA_035607075.1 Polyangia bacterium | reverse complement strand
AGGGGACGCTGGCGGTCCACTGGCTGGAGCTGCACAACGCGAGCTTCCTCGCCCAGATCGACTGGACGAACGATCCGTTCACCCGCTACAACGACGCCCGCCGCTGGGGCCACCATGGCATGCACATCGCCCACCTGTTCGCGGCCGGCAACGACACGATCGTCACCGCGACGGTGTCGGGCACCTTCGGCGCGGCGCTGAAAGCGCACGCGTCGCTGCACGCGGACGGCTCCGTCGCCGTGATGATGACCAACACCAACCGGAACATCTCGGCGAACGTGACCGTCAACCTGACCGGCACCGGGGCGGCGCGCGCCTGCGTGGGCGCGCGCTATGCGTATACGCCGGTCAACAGAGATCAGGACGGCGATCTCGCCTACCAGCCGATCTACGCGAGCGCCGACGGAACGTCCGTGTCCGTCGAAGTCCCGGCGCTGTCGACGGTCGTCGTCGTGTTCCCGAAGAAATAGCGCGCCCCCGTCACATGACGCTGGGTTTCGACCACGTTGGCCTGACGGTCGCGGACCTCGAAGCGTCCCGCCGCTTCTTCGTCGAGTGTCTCGGCTGGAAGGTCGTGGGGGAACGGCCGGCCTATCCGGCCGTATACGTGTCGGACGGCCGCGCGGTGGTCACGCTGTGGCGGGTCGAGAACGCCGCCACCTTCGTGGCGTTCGATCGACGCAAGAACGTCGGCCTGCACCATTTGGCGCTGAAGGTCGCCGATCGCGCGGCGCTGGACGCCGTGCATGCGCGCGTCGCGCAATGGCAGGGCGTGACCATCGAGTTCGCGCCAGAGCCGTCGGGGAACGGGCCGAAGGTCCACATGATGATCCGCGAGCCCGGGGGCAACCGCATCGAGTTCTCGTGGGACCCGCGCTAGGCTGGCGTGATGCGCGCGGTGTCACTGGTCCTGGCCGCGGCGTCGGCGATCGCCTGCGCGGCTCGACCGAGACTCGCCAGCGGTCCGTCGGCGCGCGCCGTCGCGGCTCCCGAAAGCGTCCCGTGCGCGCCCGGGACGCTGCTCTTCTCCGCCAGCGAAGCGCCGACGGCGATCGCGCTCTCGCCCGACGGCACGTTGCTGGTCGTCGCTGACCGCGGCGGTCTGACGGTGCGCGATCCGGCGACGCTGCGACCGCTTCGTTACCTGCTGCCGACGCTGAACCAGTGGACCGATGTCGCGTTCATCGGCGACGACCGCACCGTCGAGGCCCGCACCGTCGACGGGATCGTGCGACGCATCGATGCGCGAACCGGCGAGGCGCGCCGGGCGCCGGCCGCCGGTGGCGCCGAGGTCGACGCGGGCGGCGGCGCGAACGCCGATCCAAGCGACCGCTTCGAGCAAGACGGGCTCTGGCTGTCCGAGCTGCGGCACCGCCCCGCGCAGGCGCTGGCGAACGACGACGCCCGCCGCCGGGAAAGCGCCGCGCAGGCGCCGCCGTTCGTGATCGCGGGCGACCGAGTGCGCGCGTCGGATCGCGCGGGCCACGCCGGTGCCGAAACGACGACGCCCCCCGGAACCCACGCCGTGCACCTCGACGTCTCGGGCACGCACCTCCTGGTGGCGCTCGACGACGGCGGCGCCGCGATCTACCGCATCGGCCGCGACACCCTGACGCTCGAACGGCGCATTCCAGCGCCGGACCACGCGGGCGCCGAGACGCTCACCGATCGCATGCAGCGTCTGTACAAGCCCGAGGCCGCGGTGCCGCGGCACCTGCTCATGCGGCTTGCGTACGATCACGCGCGCGGGCGGCTGATCTGGCTGTCGACGGCGCACGAGCTGGGCGTCGCCGACGTCGCGGCGGGACGGTCGCTGGCGCGGCTGCGCGCAACCGGCGCGATGGGCGCCGACCGGGTGATCTTTCTCGACGACGCAGGACGCAGTCTGCTGGCGGTCGCCGACGGCAGCCTCTGGTTCTGGGACACGGCCACGGGCGAAACAGCCGCGCGCGCCGGTGGCTATCGATCCGCTGCGGCAGCGGCAGGTGGGCGCGCGCTCGCGGCGCGCGCGGACGGATGGGGCGACGTCGTCGAGGCACGCACCCTGCGCGTCGAATCCTCTCTCTGCCTCCTCGGCGGCGGGTGTCGACCGCCGGCGACGACCGCGCCGCCTCCGGGATCGACAGCGGCGCTCGAGGATCTAGCGCACGCGCGGATTCAGCACTACGTGGAGCTGGCGTCGTCGCCCGACGGCACGCGCGGCGCGGCGCTCGAGTGGCCCGTGCGGGCGCCGGCCGATCCTCTGGTCAGGGCGTTCGTGCCCACGCCTCCGCACCGGTGGCAACTCTCGACCGTCGCGGTCGCCGGGACCACGCTCGCGCCGCAGCTCCGGATCGAAGTGGACCAGTGCGTCCACGACGGGCAGCTGCGCTGGGTCGACCAGACGATCGTCGCGTGCGGCGCACGCTTCGATCCGCGGACGCTGGCGCGACGACAAGCGCTCGGCGCGGACGCGGACCACGCAGGGCGCACCCTCCAAGAGCGCGACGGCGAGCTTTACCGCCTCCTCGGTCCGTACGGGAAGCGGTCGTCCGTCGGCACCGCAAGCGCGGCGATAGGCCTGCTCTACGGAGACGCGTTCGACACCGTCGGCGTTTTCGGCGCGCCGGAGCGCCCGGGCGTCGTCCTGGCCCAGCCCGCGCACCCGTCGAGCGCACGCGATCCGGATCCGGACCGCTCCCAGCTTCGCGCGGGCACGTTCATCGTCCCCTCTCCCGACGGCACCCGTTTCGCTGTCGCTTCCGCCGGCGCGCACGCGGAGCCGGAGCTGGCCGCCGTCTACGAAGGTCCCGCGACAGGCGCGCTGCAGGTCTGG
>DATMZL010001550.1:0-2531 GCA_035607075.1 Polyangia bacterium | reverse complement strand
AAACCCTCCCGCGATGCTGCGCGGCGAGCAAAGCTCGCCGGCTCCGCACGCGTCATGAAGGTCGCCGTCCTGGGCGGCGGCGCGTGGGGCGGCGTGCTCGCAGGGGTCGCGGTGCGCCACGGCCACGACGTCGCGCTGTGGGAGATCGATCGCCGCGCCGCGGAGGTGCTCGCGCGCGATCGGACGAGCCCGCGGTCGGTGCCGGGCTTTCGCCTGCCCGCCGAGGTCGCGGTGTTCAGCGACGTCGGCCCGGCCGTCACCGGCCGGGAGATGCTGGTGGTGGCGGTGCCGTCGGAATTCGTCGCGGCCACGCTGCAAGCAGCGGCGCCGTCGGGGGCGGCGGCGCCGATCGTCGTCTGCGCTTCCAAGGGTCTCGAACCGCAGGTGGGCGCGACGATGGCCGACGTAATCGCCGCCAACCTCACGGGCGCGCGCGTGGGCGTGCTGTCGGGGCCCAGCTTCGCCGCGGAGATCGCGCGCGGGTTGCCGGCGGCGCTGGTGGTCGCGTCGACCGACGCCGACGTGGGCGCGGTCGTGCAGAGCTGCTTCGGCGGCGGCCACCTGCGCATCTACACCAGCAGCGACGTCACCGGCGTTTGCGTGGGCGGCGCGCTCAAGAACGTCATCGCCATCGCGGTGGGTTGCTGCGACGGGTTCGGGTTCGGCGACAACGCGCGCGCCGCGCTGATCACGCGCGGCCTGGTCGAGATGGGTCGCCTCGCCGAGCGCATGGGCGGGCACGCGCTGACGCTAGCCGGGCTGGCGGGGCTCGGCGATCTGGTCCTCACCTGCACCGGCGATCTGTCGCGCAACCGTCAGGTCGGGCTGGCCCTGGCGCGCGGCGACGGACTGGCGGACATCCTCGCCCGGCTGGGACACATCGCGGAGGGCGTCGGCACCGCGCGCATCGCGCGCGATCTCGCGGAGCGGCTCGGCGTGGACATGCCGATCACGCGCGAGGTCGCGGCGGTGCTTCACGACGGCAAACCGCCGCGCGCCGCCGTCAACGATCTGCTCGCGCGCGACATCGGCGCCGAACGTTAGAAACGATCGTCGATCGCACGATCGCGAAAACCGGCTCACGTGTTTGCGTGATTGCGCCGTCGTCGCAGCGCGCAGCGGACATCTGTGTGTCCGTCGGTGAATGTAGGTGCAACGGCTCCCGCATCTCTCATGCACGTCCAAAAAGTTCGCAGACAACGTTTGTTTGCGAGGTTCACTGATCGTTTCTCGTCGGAGTTGGCACTTTAATTATTGCGAAGTGACTGAAGCTCGACCTATCGTTGCTTCTCGTAAGATGGCTTTGCGGTATCAGAGCTTCTTGCTCTGGCCGGTCCTAGTTGTTGCGCTGGCGAGTTGCGCGGGTCGCGGAGAGTTCTTGGGACCCGGTCAAGGCGGCACCAGTGGCACCGGAAACGGCGGCTCTGGCGGTAGCATCGTTCCCGGATGCTCCACGGGTCAGTCGAAGTGCGGCTCCGAGTGCAAGGACCTCTCGTCCGATCAGCTCAACTGCGGCGCATGCGGTAACGCGTGCGGTGCGGGTCAGACCTGTCAGGCGAGCAAGTGCATGTGCACCGCCGGTTTGCTCGCCTGCAACAGCGCCTGCATTCCCGCCGACACGAACAACTGCGGCGGTTGCGGCACGAAGTGCGCGGCCGGGCAGGTGTGCAGCGGCAATTCTTGCCAGTCGGACTGCGGCACGGGCGAGACGGAGTGCTCGCTCGGCGCGTGCGTCGACACGATGACCAACGCGCTGAACTGCGGCACGTGCGGCAACGCGTGTCCGGCCGGTTCGGTCTGCAACGCCGGCACGTGCGGCTGCTCGGCCGCGGGCCAGATGCTGTGCTCGAACGCGTGCGTCGACACGATGACCAGCAACACGCACTGCGGCGGCTGCAACAAGCCGTGCAACGGGACGTGCACGAACGGCGCGTGCGTGACCATGCCCGGTGGGACGGTGCTGCTGCCGCCGAGCGTGCGGCGCATGACGAACGCCGAGTACGACGCCTCCGTCCAGGCGCTGCTCGGGACGGCGATGACGCCCAGCGCGACCTTCAACTTCCCGCCCGACTCGCGTCAGGGCGCCGGCTTCACGCTGAACGACGCGCAGCGGGTCGATCCGGTCATGGCGAAGGCGCTGGACGACTCCGCCCAGGCCGTCGTGACCGAGGCGCGCGGGAATAACAAGCTCGCGACGCTGGCGCCCTGCTCGAACGCGACGTCGCAGGGTGAGACCTGCGCGAAGACGTTCATCAACTCGTTCGGCGCGAAGGCGTTCCGGCGCGCGGTCACGGCGTCGGAGCTCACCGACCTGGTCACGCTGTATCACGCGGGCGCCGACAGCCCCGGCACGTACAACGAGGGCATCGACCTGGTGACGCGCGGGATCCTGCAGTCGGTCGGCTTCATGTACGTCACCGCGCTGGGCGGCACGGCGGTGAGCGGCAAGGTGACGCTGACCAACGACGAGCTGGCGAGCAACCTGTCGTACCTAGTCGCGGGCAGCCCGCCGGATTCCACGCTGGCCAGCG
>DATMZL010001585.1:0-3991 GCA_035607075.1 Polyangia bacterium | reverse complement strand
GATTCGTGCCGGCGACTCCCCGAGGGCAAGCGCCTCAAGCTGAACCTGAAACCGAACACGGAGCTGGTCGACCTGGTGTCGTGGATCTCCGCGATCACGTGCAAGCCGTTCGTCGTTCCGGGAACGATTCCGTCGCAGGGCAAGACAGTCACTATCATCGCGCCACAACCGATCACGGCAGGCGAAGCGTACGTGCTGTTTCTCGACGCGCTCGACTCGGTCGGCCTGACGGTTTACCGCGACGGTCCGGTGCTGCGTGTGATCGAGACGTCGAGGATCAAGTCGGCCCCCGTCCCGCTGGTCATCGAGCGTGACGACCGAGACGAGCGAGCCGAGCGAGCCGCGAAAGAAGACTGACGCGCGTCAGCGCTGGCGCGCGTATCGCAGCTGGTCGTAGCTGCTCTGGTAGTAACTGATCTGCGGCGATCCCTGCGGGTCGATCGCGATCGATGTGGCGCCGCCGTACGAGTACGGGTCGATCGACATGGAGATCCACGTTCCGCCCGAGAGATGGCTGTAGAGGACCGATCCGCCCTGGTGGCTGATGTGCGGCTGGTTCTGCGCGTCGACGGCGACCGAGCAGAGGGCGCCGACGTTGGTGTTGGCGGGGAACGTCGGCCCGCCCGCGATCCAGCCACCGCTCGCCGGTCGCGAGGCGAAGCCGAGCGCGAGATAATTCGACACGAGTTGCGTCCAGCAGACGTACACGGTACCGGCACCGTCGACGGCGATCCCGCTGCTCGGGTAGTCCGAATCAGCCGTGCCGACCGTCTCCGACGCCCACCCGGTCGCGGTCCGGTGCGCGTAACGCGTCGCCTTGGTCCCCGGCTCGTAGTAGCTGAAATGGGGCGTGCCGCTCGCATCCAGAAGCAGGTTCGGCTGCATTCCACTCGGCACTGCGGGCTCGACGCTGTAACCGGCGCTGGTCTTCACCGCGTAGGCCAGCCCGCCGGACGTCGGCGCGTAGACGATGTGCGGCTGGCCCGCAGCGTCGATGGCGATCGACGGCCACGGTTGGTACCACGGCATCGGATCGACGACGTCGACGACCCATGCGGATCCGTTCCACACAGCGTGCAGCAGATCGTCCGCGTTCGCGTCGTACCAGACGATGTGCGGGCGCCCGCCGGGCTCGACGGCGACGCTGGGGTAGCCGCCCATGGTGACCGTTATGTTGTCGCCGCCCGCGGTCCCGACGAACCGTCGCGTCCAGGCGCCGGCGGCGTCGCGCGTGGCGTACCAGACCTGAGCGTTGCTCGTCTCCAGGTAGGCGATGTGGGGGCGGCCGCTCGCGTCCACCGCGATGTCGTTCTCGTAGCCGGCGTCGACCTTGTTGTCGATCACCTCCCGCGTCCAGACGCCGCCCACGCCGCCGACCAGGTGGGCCAGCTCCAGCCCGTCGTCGTAGTTGGCGGTGCTGTAGGCGATCTGCACAGCGCCCGACGGATCGGTCGCCAGCGCCGTTCGGCGGCCATCGCGATCTAGTGGGTCGAACATCTCGCGGACCCAGGTCGCGCCGCTGCGGCGGTACAACGCCGGCCGCGAGCGATCGTAACCGTAGAACGCAACCCACGGCACGCCAGTTCCGTCGAGCGCGAGGTGCAGGCCGTAGTCGGCGATGTCGATGGTGACCGCCGTGGTCAGCGTCCAGGTGGTGCCGGCGTACTCCGCGAACCGGATGGCGTGGTTGGTGATGTCGTAATACGTGATGCGCGGACGCCCCTGCGCATCGAGCGCCAGCGAAGGATAGGCGCCGGTGTTGCCGGCGCGCTCGACGGTCTCGATGCGCCACCCTGTGCCGTCCCAGGCGGCGTACTTGAGGTCGGCGTTGGTGCTGTCGGTGTACGCGACGCGCGGGTTGCCCGCTGCGTCGAGCGCCAGCGACTGGTAAAGGCCGACGCTGGTGTTGGCATCGCCGTCGATGGTCTCGTAGTGCCACGCGGATTCGGCAGCTCCACGCCAGGCGTGCCGGAGGCTGAAAATTGGATAGTCGATGCTGTCGTAGGTGACGTGCACGGCGCGCGACGCGTCGACGGCCAGCGACACGTGGTGGACCGACACGCCGGTGGGTTCGATGTCCTCGCGTAGCCACATGCCCGCCGTCCGGCGCGCGTAACGGAGCTCGTACGTGCCGCCGGGGTAGGCGACGTGGACGTCGCCGGCCGCGTCGACCGCGATCGCGATGGTCGCGTCGATTTCCGCGTAGAGGGGCCCCGGATCGATCTCCTCCAGCTTCCAGACGCCGCCGACGCGCGTCGCGTAGAGGACCGCGAAGTTCGTCGGATCGTTGAACGCGACGTGTGGATTGCCGGCGGCGTCGAACGTGAGCGCGATCGGCCGGTCGCCGCCGCCGCCGATCGGCGAGTCGACGCGCTCGACGCCGAACGCGCGGCAGCAGCCGGCGGTGCACGTCGCGTAGTTCGTGCGGCAAGCGATGTCGCAGACGCCCGCGTTGCACACGGCGTCGCCGTCGGTGGTGCCGGGACAGACGCGACAGCTGGCGCCGCAGCGGGTGGGGCCGTCCGGGCCGCAGACGCCGCCGCAGACGCGGAATTGCGCCGGGCACTGGCAGCGCCCCGCGGGCAGCAGGCAGATCTCGTTGGTGGCGCACTCGGCGGCGGTCTGACATTGCGGCCCAGCGTCGGGCCCGTCGGGGACGCGATCGCCGGCGCCCGTATCTGTTGTTGCGTCGGCGGGGCGATCGGTCGACGCGTCGACGGAGCCGTCGAGACCGCCGACGCCGCCGGCGCCGCCAGTTCCACCGCTGCCGCCGCGCGCGGCGCTCCCTGCGCTGCCGCCGGTGCCGGCGCCGCCTGTACCCGCGCTGCCGCCGCTGCCGCCAACGCCACCGCGCCCGGCGGATCCGGCGCTGCCACCGGTTCCGCCTGTCCCGAGCGTACCGCCTGTGCCTGCGCTTCCGCCGGCGCCTCCTCTGGCACCCGCGGCGCCTCCGGTACCGGCGCCGCCGCTGGTGCCTGTGGTACCGCTCGTCCCGGCGACTGCGCCCGTACCGGCGGTCCCAGCGGTTCCGCCGGTTCCGCCGATCATCGTGCCACCCTGTCCGGTGAGCCCGCCGGTACCGCCCGCGCCGCCACCGCCGGCGCCGCCGCGTGCTTGACCACCGTCGGCGCCGCCGTGGTTCGCCGCTGCGTCCTTCGACGAGTTGTTGCCGCCGCACGCGCTGAGGGCGCCACCCAGCGCGAGCAAGCAAACGACTTTCGACAGTCGGGTCATCGCTTCCGCCTCAGGATCGTTCCGAACTCGCCGACGGCGAAGACGTCCGTCGCGTTCGCGCCGTGCACGCCGTACAGATCGTTTTGGGTCATACGCATGTTTTGTGCTCGCTGGTCCCAGAGCGCGTCGCCCGCGCCCCGATGAATGATCATCCCGAGGAAGCCGACGCCCCACACGTTGTCGCGACCGCTGCCCCACAGATCGTACATGTCGTCGGTCCGGTAAAAGGTCCACGTCGTGCCGTCGAAGTGACTGCCGTCGCCGGGCGAGCCGCTGGTCCACAGGTTGCCCGGATCGGAACCCCAGAGCAGCTGCGTGCCGTAGACCGTCGTCTTCGTCCATCGTCCCGTCGATGGCTGGTAGTCGTAGATGCGGTCCGATGCGCCCAGGAGGAACACGCGATCGGGGCCACTTGGCCAGACAGCGGTGACCGTGTTCGACGACTCGAACAGCGGCAGCTGTGTCCAGGCGCTGCCGTCGAAATGGTACGGGTACCAAGCCGTCGCCCAGATGTCGTTGCGGCTGGTCCCCCAGATGCTTTGTACGTCGTTGGACAGCTTCGGCCAGGTGACGAACTTCGATCCGTCCCACTCGATCACGGTGCCCTGATCGCCGGTCATCCAGATGCTCGTCGGCGACGCGCCCCATATGCGCGTGAGGCGCGCGGTCGTCGGGCTGGTGACCTGCGCGAACGTTTCGCCGTCGCGGCTGCGAACGATCGTGCCGCGGTCGCCGACGGCCCAGACGTCGTCGGGCG
>DATMZL010000956.1:0-2418 GCA_035607075.1 Polyangia bacterium | reverse complement strand
TCTGACCGCGTCGGGCAGCGACCAGAACCCGAACCCTCGATCCAGCACCCCGATGACCAGGCTCATCGCGCTGGGGATGATCGAAAGAGGATCCCGGGCCATGTAGAGGATCTGCGCCTCCGGAAAGCGCTGCAGGAACTGGGGAAGACGCACGGCCAGGGAGAACACCTTGGCGATGTTGCGATCCGCCCTGTGCAGCACCAGGCTGCGCCGCCACAGCTTGTCCAGCCAGTCGTAGTCGCGCTTCGACGTGTCGCGCACGCGCGGATCGAAGTACGGCAGCATGTCCTCGTCCTCGAACGACAGGAAGAAGCCGTAAAGGAAGAAGCCGTCGAGGTGGCGGAACAGCACCGCGACGTCGTCCGTCTCGACGGACGACAGGCTGGTCTGGTGCGCGTCGGTCGTGTGGTACTTCGCCGGGCTGACCTTCTCGAGCAGCGGCAAAATCGGCCGCAGCAGCTTCTGCAACGTCAGCGACGGATACAGCATCAGGAACAGCTCCATCCCGGAACCGAACCCCTCGTCCGACAGAAAGCGCTGCAGGAACGTCGTGCCCGTGCGCGGGTTGCCGACCAGCACGATGGGGCGGTTCGCGCGCGTCTTGGCGAACTTCGGGAAGAAGACGTGGTCCAGCGCCATGAAGATCGCGACCACCGTTCGCACGAAGCCCCAGAACACGGCCACGAACAGGGGAATGACTTTCACGCCGAACGTGCGCCGCAAAACGCGGTAGATCGCGCCCATTCTCGAGAAGATGCTGTTCATGTCGAGGCTCCTGCTGCTCGGAACTGCTGTTCGAACGCCGTCGCGAAGCTTTCGAATTCTTCGCTGGGCAGGTGATTGATCCCCGCCGCCGTCTTCCGCCCGCCGCCAGTAGGAAACCTACGACAGAACGCCTCGGCCGAGACGGAGAAATCGCGCGGAACGCGCACGGAAACCAGGTAGCCACCCTCGGTCTTTGGGGAAACGATTGCCACAGCGCTGCCGCCGTGCGCCTTCGCCTTATCGTTGGCCAGCGTCCCGCTGGCGCGGCGCGCCCAAGCCGCGTCGGGCAGCATGAAGACCAGCGCGCCCGGGACCTCGCGCGCCGGCGTGAGCCGCTTTGCCAGCTCCATGTCGTCTTTGAATCCGTCTGCCAGTCGTTTGCACGCCGCCGACTGATCCGCGAACGCCAGCGGATCGGTGAACGGCAGCATCTCCGCCGCCAGCTCGACCGGAGGAACGTGGAGATCGGCGATGGTCTCGCCGTACGCGTTGTAGTTGATGGCGATCCCCAGCGCCTTCAGCCGCTCGGCGGCGTCGGGCGCGATCCCGGCCGCGCGCGCGAGCGCGTCTGCCTCGGCGGTCAGGCTGTCACCGTACGCGCCCGCGACCGCCCAGGCCCGGCAGCGACCGTCGAGGAACTTGTCGACGAGGATGCTGGTGCAGACGTTCGGGCTGAGATCGATGTGCGCCTCCAGCCCCGCATGGGCCGGGATCTCGCCGGCGAAGTGGTGGTCGAAGTAGCGAACCGACACGCCCGCGACCAGCAGCGTCTGCAGCGCCGCGCGGTTCACGTCCAGCGAGATGTCGAGCACCGTGCACGCGTCGCCCGCCGTCGCCGCCACGCGATCGAGCAACGCGATGTCGCGCTTCACGCCGGTCACCAGCGTCTCGCGCGCCGATGCCGCGCGCGGCTGCGCCAATCGCAGCTGTTGCAACGCGCACAGCCCGTCGGCGTCGCCGTTGAAGGCATAGGTCTGGTTCATGCGTCTCCAGCGATGTTCACGATCCCGCGCTGCTGCAAGTAAGCGACGACCGCCTCGGCGGCCTGCTCCGGCGAATACATCGTCGTGTCGAGCGTCAGCTCCGGCGCCTCGGGCCGCTCGTAAGGCGAATCGATGCCGGTGAAGTTCTTGAGGTCGCCGCGGCGCGCCTTCTTGTAGAGGCCCTTGGGATCGCGCTGCTCGGCGACGCCCAGCGGCGTATCGATGAAGATCTCGATGAACTCGCCGTCGGTGAGCAACCCGCGCGCCATCTGGCGCTCGGCGCGGAACGGCGAGATGAACGCGGTGCTGACGATCAGCCCGGCGTCGACCATCAGCTTCGCCACCTCGGCGATGCGACGGATGTTCTCGACGCGATCGGCGTCGGTGAAGCCGAGGTCGCGGTTCAGGCCGTGGCGCACGTTGTCGCCGTCGAGCAGATAGGTGTGGCGGTTGGCGGCGTGCAGGCGCTTGTCGACCAGGTTCGCGATGGTGGACTTGCCCGCGCCGGACAGCCCCGTGTACCAGAGGACGCAGGGCTTCTGGCCCTTGATCGACGCGCGCGCGGCCTTGTTCACGTCCAGCGCCTGCCAGACGACGTTCTTCGCCCGGCGCAACGCGAAGTGCAGCATGCCCGCGCCCGCTGCCTTGCCCGTCACCTTGTCGGCCAGCA
>DATMZL010001719.1:0-3442 GCA_035607075.1 Polyangia bacterium | reverse complement strand
CTGTCCCGCTTCGGATTCGAACGCGTCCCCCGCGCCTCGGTGCCGGCGCCGCTTCTGGAATCGCGCGAGCTGCGCGACGCCTGTCCGGACTCGGCGACGGTCCTGAAGTGGGTCAGTCGAGGTCGGGGCTAGGCAGCTTCTTCGGACGGGGGCGGTTTCCGGCTTTGACGTCGGCGATCACTTGCACGAGCTTCTGCGTGACCTTGTCGTCGGGCGCGGCGGCCTGCGCCTTCGCCGCGTTGGCTTCGGCGGTCGCGAGCTCGCCGTTCAGAAGCTGCGCCAGCGCGAGGTTGGCCAGCAGGCCGGGATCCTCGGGGTTGTACTTGACCGATCGCTGTGCGACGACGACGCCCTCGGAGGCGCGGCCGAGGTGCAGCAGCGCGAGGGACTCTTCGCGCGCGACATCCGGGTGGTAGGGATGGATCGCAGCGGCGCGCTTGAATGACTCGTACGCGGTGCGCTCGTCGCCGAGGGCCTCCTGCGCCTTTCCCATCATCCAGTACCCCGACCAGTTGCGTGGATCCAGCGCGACGACGCGCCGGTAGCGATCGATCCCTTTCTTGAGATCCGCTTTGTCCGCCGCGCTTAGAGGCTTCCGCACCCTGCCCGCCACCACCAGGTGCGGCGAGATCAGCCCGATGCCCTCCTGGACCAGCGCGTTGTGCTCGGCCGTGGCTTTTTCGGACGACGGCGCCACCGGCTCACGAACGAACCTGTCGAGCATCTCGTGGGCGCGCTTGCGATCCTCCGGCTGCGCGTCGGAACGCAGCAGCAGCTTCTCCAGCTCCGCGATCGCTTTATCCACCTGGTCCAGGTTGAAGTAGTCGCCCGCCAGCAGATGGTGGGCCAGCGCGGGCGGCGGCCCGTCCTTGGCCTTGAACGCGCCCTCGAAGGCCGCCGCCGACTGCGCGAGGCGGCGCTTCGACTCGTCCTCCTTCCCGGCGACGTGCCGCTCCTTCGCCCAATCCCAGTACAGCGATCCGAGGTTGATCCACTGCTGAAACCCGGCGTTCTGCTCGCGCGCGAGCAAGAAGCACGGTTCCGCCTGCGCGAAACGACCATTCTTGGCGTGGTCGATTCCACGATCCAGCAGGTCCTTCACGACCGTCGTCTTCGGACCGCAGGTCAAAGGCGGCGTTGCGCCGGGCGTGTTCGACGCTGCAAGAAGTATGGCGAACACGCCACAACCGCTGACCACGGCCTTGCCTTCTACCATGGCGCCTCCACGTTCACGTCACGCGAACGAAAGGAGATCCCCATGCGAGGAGCGATCATTCACGGAAAGGGCGACGTGCGTTTCGAGGAGCGCCCGGCGCCCGCGATCGTTCAGCCGACGGACGCGATCATCAAGCTCTCGGCCACCTGCGTGTGCGGCTCCGACCTGTGGACCTACCGCGGCATCAGCCCCATCGAGAAGCCGACGCCGTTCGGGCACGAGTACTGCGGCGTCGTCGAGGAGGTCGGCCGCGCCGTCACCTCAGTGAAGCGCGGGCAGTTCGTCATCGGATCGTTCTTCGCGTCGGACAATACGTGCCCGCACTGTCAGGCCGGGTATCAGACGTCGTGCCAGCATCGCGAGGTCGTGCTCGGCGCGCAGGCGCCGCTGCTGCGCGTTCCGCTCGCTGACGGCACGCTGGTGGCAACGCCCGATCTCCCGCCTGACGATCTGGTCCCGAGCCTGCTGGCGCTGTCCGACGTGATGGGGACGGGATGGTTCGCCGCCGACGCGGCCGACGTGAAGCCGGGCAAGACGGTCGTTGTCGTCGGCGACGGCGCGGTCGGCCTGCTCGCCGTGCTGTCAGCGCGCCAGATGGGCGCGGGTCGCATCATCGCGATGAGCCGTCACGACGCGCGCAGCAAGCTCGCGCGCGACTTCGGCGCGACCGACGTCGTGGCCGAGCGCGGGGACGACGGCGTCGCCCGCATCAGAGAACTGACGAAGGGCGTCGGCGCCGACGCCGTCCTCGAGTGCGTCGGCACGCAGGAGTCGATGATGCAGGCGATCCTTTGCACGCGCCCGGGTGGATCGATCGGTTACGTCGGCGTCCCGCACGGCGTCTCGCTCGAGGGCCAGGGGTTGTTCTTCAGGCACGTGCGCCTGCACGGCGGCCCCGCCCCCGTGCGCCGCTACTTGCCCCAGCTGATCGACCTGGTGTGGAACAGGAAGATCGCGCCGGGCAAGGTCTTCGACCTGACGCTGCCGCTCGCGGACGTCGCCGAGGCCTACCGCGCGATGGACACGCGCCGCGCGATCAAGACGCTGCTGCGGCCTTAGGCGCGTTCGGCGTAGAATCGCCGCATCACTTCACTTGAGGAGGCGGCGATGAGAGGTCTTCTGGGCACGGTTGTCCTGGTCGCATGCGCCGCGACCGTCGGTTGCGGGAGCGGCAGCGGAAAGAAGACGGACGGCGGCGGCGGCGGCAGCGGCGGTATCGGCGGTGGAACAGGCGGCACCGGCGGTACCGGCGGCGGTGCGGTCACCGCCAACTGCGGTTCGTTCACGGCTTGCGGCGGCAACATCGTCGGGACCTGGCGCCAGGTGTCAGGGTGCGGAACCATCGTGTCCGCCACCTGTCCGACGCAAACCACGATGACGACGCTCGCGTCTGGAGCAACGACCACCTACACGTTCAGCAGCGGCGGCGTTTTCACGTACATGTCTTCGGGCAACGAGAACGAAACGGTGAATTACGCGCTCGGGTGCCTCGGTGGCCTGATTGACGCCGGGGCGCCGCAGGCGTGCGCCGACCTGCAGAACCTTTTTCGAATGACCATCGGCCAGGATGCCGGAGCGTCGGGCACACAGCTCCTGAGCGCCACGTGCTCGGCCGGCCAGAACCAGACCTGCGATTGCGCCCTGGTGTTCAGCACCGCGCCGACGACGACGCAGGCCTCGTACACCACCAGCGGCACCCAGGTCACCATCATCGATCCCGATGGCGGCGCACCAGACGCCAATCCCCCCCTGGATTACTGCGTGTCAGGCAACACGCTGACCCTCCGCCGGGTCGACGATTCCGGCAGCAGCGTGGTGATCACGTTGACGCACTGACGAACCGCCGCGACCGGGCGTAGAATCGCCCGCATCACTTTTCTTAAGGAGGCGGCGATGAAAAGGCTTCTGGCTACGCTTGTCCTGGTCGCGTTCGGCGCGGCTGTTGGTTGTGGCGGCGGCAGCGGAAAGAAGACAGACGGCGGCGGGGCCGGCGGCACCGGCGGCACGTCGGTGAACGCGAATTGCTCCTCGTTCACGGCTTGCGGCGGCGCCATCCAGGGCACCTGGAATTACGTGTCCGGGTGCGGGTCGTTTTCGTCGGCGACCTGTCCGTCGGAGATGACGCTGACGACGCTCGGGTCTGGAGCGATGGCGGTCTACACGTTCGGCGCCGGTGGTGCGTTCTCGTACACGGCGTCGGGCAGCGTGAACGAGATGATCAGTTAC
>DATMZL010001180.1:0-14718 GCA_035607075.1 Polyangia bacterium | reverse complement strand
CTACGCCGGCGGCGCGCATGGCGGCAACGCGTTCGGGATCAAGATCGTCCGTCAGACGTCGGCGAGCTTGTCCTTCTACCACTTCGATCACCTCGGATCGGTGACCGCGGTCAGCGACGAGAACGGCCACGTCGTCACCACCGGCGGCGCGCCAACGGTTGCGAGTTACGATCCGTGGGGCGCGCGGCGATCTCCGGATGGCCGGCCCGCCGATCCCGCCGCTTTCCAACCACTGCCCGGGCACCGGGAATTCACCAGCCACGAGACCATCCCGAGCGTCGGCCTCGTCAACATGAACGGACGCGTCTACGACCCGGCACTCGGCCGTTTCCTCTCACCGGATCCAAACGTCCAGTTCGTCGCCGACCTCCAGAGCTACAACCGCTACAGCTACGTCCTAAACAACCCCCTCCGGACCACGGATCCGACCGGGTACTACGGCTTGAGCGAGCACCAGTTCAACGCCACCCAGTTCGCCTTCGGCACGCTGGTTGGGATCGTCGCCAGCGCCGCGTGCGGCTACGGTGCGCCGGCCTGCGCGGCCGCATACCTCGTCGTCGTCGCCTACACCGCCACGACGATGTACATGGCGGGCTTGAGCCAGAACCAGATCATCGCTGCGAGCGCGATCGGGATCGCGGCTGGCTTCGCCGGAGGCCTCGCCGGTGGCGTGGTCGCGGCGGAGATGGGTGGAGGCGTCGGCGCTGCGATGGTCAGCGGCGCCGTTTCTTCGGTCACATCGATGACGATCACGAGCGCCGTCATGGGGCGTAGTCTCGGGAGCGACGAGTTCCTGTTGGGCTTCATCAGCGGCGCGGTGCTCGCTGGCGTCACGGCGGGGATGAATTCGAACTTGATCTCGGAGGCTTATGCAGCCAAGACCCAGGGGGATGGGGGATCTGGAAGCGCCAAGCTCGAATCGCGGGTGGTGAAGTGGGTTATCGCGAGCAGCTCGAGCGGGGGCGAAACTGTGGAGTCAATCATTAGGGGTGCTGGGTATGGGAACGGATCAGGGATTAGCGATGACGATCTGTTGAACGCGTACAGAGCGCCGCCACATATGTCGAGAGCTGACGCAGCGGCGCGGTATGGAGCCAATGACGGTGTTGTGTGGGCGGGCAGACACCGCTGGATCGTCTTATACCAAGTACCAGCAGAGGTTTTGGCCGATCCCGCATATCAAGCAGTCAACTCGCTTGGGAATCGCGCGACATCATTCTGGACAAACTCAGAGATGGTTCCGATGCTGGACCAAGCATTCCGGAACCTCCAGGACCGCGGTCTTCTCGATGAGCTACACACCCTGAATGGGTCATTCGAAATGCGTGCGGAGCGGGGAGCCGTTAGCGTGAGCGCTCATGCCTGGGGCATCGCACTCGACGTGAACGCTGCTGAAAATCCGCGCTTCCAACCTCCAGCGATGAGTTCGGCGTTCGTTCGGGCATTTACCGACCCGGGGTTTACGTGGGGAGGAACATTTCAACATCCAGGGCCTGATCCGATGCATTTCAGTTTTGGTTTTTGATAGCGAGGAGACAAATGAAGCGCGCTCATAAGGCTATATTGGCTGTCGTTTTTGCAGCAGCAGCGGCGGCGACGTCATGGGCACGGGCGGAAGTCGGTCCCTCTCGCAGCGTCAAACCGCTATCAAAGGAGTGGCAGATTCTTGCTGGTATCACCGGGTTCCACTCGGTTGTTCACCGGCGGTCGCGGGTGGCCGTTCGCATCTTGGAAGCCGATGGGTCAAGTACGGTCGCTCAGAATCCAGTAGCCCTGTACGTTGTCGCTAGCAATCAGTTAAGTGGCCAGGAGGCCGTGGACTACGTATGGCGACTGCCGCGATCAGTCGCCGGCGTGCGTGCAGTTGCTGCGAACGACTGTGGCGTCGATGTTGACGTTGATGTCGATGCGACTGATGAACAAGGCAGCGTCACGGGTCAACTGCGTCGAGAAGTGCGACTATGTATGATCCGCAAGGATGGCAGATTGGAATCTGAACTGAAGGTTGAGGAGTTGCCTGCGGCGGCAACTCGGCGTCCACCCAAGTAAACACTCAGACTCAGGGGAAGGGACGCTGGCGACCGGGGACTCCAAGGGTAGTGGAGTGCGCTTGCCGGGTTTCGTCGCGGAAGCACCACGCTTTGCTGATCGCCCGACGACGACGTCAACGTCGAAGTGCTGCAGAAGCACTGAGCTTGTCCAACGCCGCAGCCGCCCGCCGCTCGAACAGCGCCGCGCCCTGCGCCTTCGCCAGCGTGAGCGCCGCCTGCAGCAGATCAGCAGCCGCCTCCCGCTCCCCCTGCGCCACGAGCAGCTCGCCTTTGATCCGCTTCAGCTCCGGAATGAAATGCGTCGCCAGGTTGGTGCGCGCCAGCTCCAGGCCCTCGTCCGCCGCCGCCAATCCCTCCGCGATCCGGCCCGCCGTCAGGCAACCCTCGGCGACGTACGAAAGGTAGTAGGGCAGGACCACGCGCGAGCCCATGTACTTGTGCGCGGTCACGCCGTCGTTCATCGACTTCAACCCGGCTTCGATGTCGCCCCGCTGCACCGCGGCCCAGCCGCCGACCGATTGCGCGATGGCGACCCAGAAGTAGAGGCCGTTGTCGAGGGCGACGGCCATCAGCTCCGGGACGATCTTGCTGGCGCCCTCGACGTCGCCCATGTCGTGCGCGAGGGCGGCGGCCCAGCCGAGCGCCACGGCGCTGAAGTAGGGGTTGCCTGTTCCGCGCGCCAGCTCCAGCGCTTCGTCGCGGCCTGCGACGCTCTCGCGCTCGCGACCCTGGTACAGATCCGACCACATCATGAACACGTGCGGGTACAGGAAACCGTCGTATCCGTACTCGCGCAGCAGCGCCTGCGCCTGTTCCTTGGGCCGGCTTCTGTCGCAGTAGGTCTTGGCTTCGTTCAGGTGACGGTCGGCGGCCGCGAAGTCGCCGGTCCAGAACGCGCGCGCGCCCAGGGTTCCGTGGGCGACGAAACGCGCCGACGGATCGCGGGACTGGTCGAGCACGCGTTCGAACACGGGCGCCAGCTCGCCGATGATGTCGCGATCGCCGCGCACGACGTAGACCGCCCACATCCCGAAGTGAACGTGCAGCGGAATGTCGCCGTACTTTCGGGAGAGCTCGAGGGCGCGGCCGTAGCTCTCCTCGACCTCCTTCACCGACCAGCCCTTCACCTGGATCAGCGCCAGGCCGAGCGACGACTGCAGCTCCGCCTCGACGTGGTCTCGTTCGGGCGACGCGGGCACCTTGGCGAGCTGCTCCAGCGCTGCCGAGAACGCACTGATCGCCTCGAGGAACGCTGACTGGGCGTAGGCCTTCTCGCCCGCCGTGCGCCAGTACCGGGCGGCCTCCGCCGGTTTCTCGGCGCCCGCGTAGTGGCGCGCCAGGATCTCTGGCTCGCCGTGGACCCTGTCCGACGATTTCGCCGCCAGCAGCTGCGCGATCCGCTCGTGTTGCTGCCGCCGATCCGTCGGCAGCAGCGACTCGTACGCCGCCTCCTGAATGAGCGCGTGCTTGAACCGATACGAGATGTCGTCGCGCGGGCCCTCCCGGAACAGCAGCCCCGAGTCCACCAGCCGTTTCAGCTCCGCCTCGACGTCGGCCACGTCGGCGGGCACCAGCTCGCGCAGCACGTCGGAACGAAACCGCCGGCCGAGCACGGCCGCGCGCTGGATGATCGCCTTGGCCGTCCCCAGCCGATCGAGGCGCGCCATCAGCCAGTCGTTCAGCGTGTCGGGCGCTTTGACGGTCCCGTGCGAGATCTCGAGACCGAGATCCAGGACCGCCTTCGTCATCTCCTCGATGAACAGCGGCACGCCCTCGGCCCGGCGCACGATGTTGTTCAGCAGATCGGGCGGCAGCGCCTTGCCCGACGCGACGTTGGTGGTCAGCGCGCGCGCCTCCGGCGTCAGCAGGCGATCCAGCGCCAGCGTCGAAAATCGCGGCAGGTCTTTCCAGGGCGGAACGAAGTGGGGCGGCGGGCGCGCCGTCAACAGCGTGACCACGCCCGGTACGCCCTCGCGCATCAGCTCGCCCAAGAATTCGATCGTCGACGCGTCCGCCCATTGCAAATCTTCCGCGACGAACAGCAGCGGCGCGTCTTTTGCCAGCGCGGCCACCCATTTGACCAGCACGGCGAACGTCAATTGCAGGTGCTTCCGCAACGGAAGATCGGCGGGCTGAAACTGGTCGCCGGTCGGCAGCGAGAGCAGGGCGGCCACGATCGGCGTCGACTCGCCGAGGCCGACGCGCACCATCCGCTCGGAGAGCTGGAACGCCTTCGCCTCCCGCGACTGCCCGGGCGTGAAGCCCAGGTTGCGTTCGATGAGCTCGATCGCCGGATACAGCGCCGTACCCTGGTGGTAGGGCGAGCAGTGGCACTCGAGGACCAGGTGTCCCTTCTGCTCGACGTGCTCCCGCAGGACCCGCACCTGACGGCTCTTTCCGATCCCCGGCTCGCCGGTGATGAAGATGGATCGACTGCGTCCCTTCTCGGCCTCCTGCCAGCCGTTGAGCAGCGTCGCCACCTCCTGCTCGCGACCGATGAAGGGCGTGAGGCCGCCGCCGGCGATCTCGTCGCGCCGGCGCGCGCTGGTGCTGGGGCCGACGCGATAAACGTGAAGCGGCTCGGCGATGCCCGCCAGCGCCTTCGGCCCCAGGCTCTCGAAGCTGAAGAAGCCTTTCGTCGTGCGGTAGGTGGGCTCGCCGGTGACGACGGCGTTCGGTTCCGCCAGCTTTTGCAGACGGTCCGCGACGTTCGTTGTGTCGCCGCGCGCCAGGATCTCGCCGTGCGGTCCCCTTATGAGGACGACCCATCCCGTGTGCACGCCGACCCGGATGTTGACGACGGCTTCGGGGCGCCGCGCCAGCAGCGCCTTGCCGCCGACCTGTTCGACGAGCTCGCGGCTGGCACGCAGCGCACGCGCCGCACTGTCCTCGTGCGCCGTCGGGTACCCGAAGTAAACCAGCACGCCGTCGCCCAGCGGCTGCGCGAAGTGTCCGCCCTGGTGCAGCACCACCTCGGCGCACGCTTCGTAGTACGCGTCGAGCAGATCGCTCGCGTCCTCGAGGCCGATGTCGCGCGCCAGCCGACTCCACCCGACGATGTCGCAGAAAAGCACGGACAGCCAGCGCCGCTCCCGGAAGGTGTCGCCCGGCCAGGCCTCGACCAGGGGATCGCCGCAACCGCTGCAGAATCTCGCCGCCGGCAGATTCCCGAACCCACACCGCGCGCAGTCCTTGAGCTGGTCGCTCGGCACTTCGTTCCCCCGCGCGATGGTACTACAGCTCGCTCTTTCGGCGGTGCTCGGGATAGGTCACGGCGGCCTCGACGGCATCGACGACGAAGGCGCCCCACGGCCGCCTCGGACCCAGCGGGAGCAGGTCGTAGTCGCCCGCCGGGAGCAGCGGCGCCAGCGACGGCTGCGTCCGCAGCCGCCCGGCGACCGGCGCCACGCGGACGCGTGCGCCCCTGTAGCGTCGCTCCAACACCGAGACGGCGAACCGATCATCCTCCAGGTGGCCGAGCAGCGGCTGCGACATCCACGCGAGCGCGCCGGCCATCCCGGCGACGTCGCGCGGACGGCGCCACGCGCCCGTCGCGGGCGGGCGGGTCTCGGCGCGCAGAAGCGCCTCTCCCTTCTGGTCGCACACCTCGTACGATTCGAAGCTGTGCCTCGTCAGCTTCCCGAGCCGCTTGTGATACCCGTAGCGCAACGTCTCGTCGCCCCAGACAGCGACGGGACCGTCGGTGTGCATCGCCAGCACGAACTGGTAGCGCGTGGCGTTTCGTCTTCCGATCTTGCCGACGACGTTGGGGACGGCGACGATCGCTTCCCGGTAGCAACCGAGCGCGCGAGACGTCGTCGCGCTCAGCAGCCGCCCCGACCCCCCGCCCACGAACCAGCCGGCGGCGGCGCCCGACCAGAACCCGACCGGACCGAGCCACGAGCCGAGCGCCGACAGAGCCGCGGCGCCCGTCGTCGCGCCCGCCCACTGCGCCCAGGTGTGCTGGTCGACGCCGCCCGCTTCGGCGGCGCCCCCCTCGATGTACCCGAGATCGATCCAGATCGGATGCGCGCCCCGGGGAACACCGGCCGCTTTCTCGACGGCGAGACCGAGCGCGCCCAGCCCCTCGCGCAGCGGTTCGAGCGGGACCAGCACGAACGCCGACGTGGCGTGCGTGAGCGCGCGGCTCGAGTACGAGCGCGGTTCCTGGTGGGTCATGCGCGGCTCAAGACCCAGGTCGGCAAGGCCTCGACGAAGCGCTTGTCGCGCGAATCGGGGAGCTCGCTGTACATCTGCGAGAACTCGTGTTGCGCCGCGCCCGCCAGCCCGTGGGCCACTTTTCGGGCGTAGTCGACGCACCCGTACTCGTCCATGAGCTCTCGAATCCAGCGCACGACGGCCGCCGTGCGCGCCGCGCGCGGCAGACCGAGAATCTCGCGCACGCGCGCCCGCTCCTTCCCGGAGGCGAGCTGGCACAGGCGGATGATCATGAGCGTGCGCTTGCCCTCCGCGAGATCGCCGGCGATCTCCTTGCCGTAATCCTGGTGATCGCCGACGAGGTTCAGCAGGTCGTCCTGGATCTGGAACGCCGCGCCCAGGAAGAAACCGAATCGCAACAAGCTGTCGAGCGGCGCGCGGTCGCGTGTTCCGATCAGCGCGCCGATCCGGCACGGGTAGATCGTGGTGTACCAGCAGGTCTTCTTCAGAATCATCGTGAGGTAATCGGTGTCGTCGAGGTCGACGCTGTTCTGCCAGCGCCACTTGAGCTCGATCGCCTGGCCCTCGACGGACTCGCGCGCGGCGCGTTCGGTCTCCTCCAGGATCCGCAGGGCCATCCGGCTTCCCAGGCTGCGGCGGTTGTCCATCAGCGGTCGCAGGCTGAGGACGGCCAGCGCGTCGCCGACGTTGACAGCGATGGGGACGCCGTGGAGAAGGTGCATGGTCGGCCGGCCGCGCCGCTCTTCGCTCTCGTCCTCGACGTCGTCGTGCACGAGGAAGGCGTTGTGGAGGATCTCCAGCGCGACGGCCGAGTTCGCCGCCTCCTCCAGCGATCCGCCGTGCAGACGCGCCATCGCCATGCACAGCGTGGCGCGCAGGCACCGCCCGCCGCGCGCCGGGTAGTCAGCGGCCAGATCGTAGAGGTAGCCTTCCGAGCCGCCCGGCCGCGCGTCGAGGAATGCGCGCAGGCGCGTCTGGATGATGGCGCCGTATTCGAGCAGCAGTCCGCGGACGAGACGGGCAGAGCTGGCTTCGTCCACGGACCCCACTTGCCCCTCCGTTACGAGGCGCGCTCGCCGACCGTCACGGTCAGCGTACCGCGCGTGACGCCCGTCGACTGGTCGACGATCGCGCCGACGTACTCTCCCGCCGGGTGGCTGTTCGCCACCTTCAGCCGCAGCGTGAGCTGCTTTCCGTCGGGTGCCGCTTCGAGGACGACGCCCTTCAACTGGGGCTGCCGCGGATCGCGGGAGCGCAGACCTTGCACGACGACAGGTCCGTCGATCGATCCCGAGCGGAGGTCGACCTTCGCCTGCACGGGCCGTCGCGACGCGATGTCGACCGCGAGCGAGATCGTTCCGTTCCGGTGCGCGGTTCCGTTGCGCGGCGCCGGGTTTGCTGCCGCGCCGTTCGTAGGGGCGTGCGCGGCGCCGTTCGCGGGCGCGTGTGTCGCGCCGTTCGCGGGCGCGTGTGTCGCGCCGTTCGCAGCGCCCGGCCCGCCGCCGTTTCGCATCATGACGCCCATCGCCTCCAGCCAGACGGACGCGAAGTCCGAAGCGTACTGGAACATCCGCTCCGTGAGCTGAGGCAGCACCGCCCCGCCGGCTTCGCTCGCTCTCGCGCCGCCGCCGCCGCGCAGGCCGGCGACGCGCGCGCCCTGCTTCACGTATTCGTCCATCACGCGGTAGCCGAGCTCGACGCCGCGTGCGATCGGGTTCGCCGCGTCGCCTCCTTTCGAGCGGCCGGAGCCTTCGTCTGCGGCGCCCGCCTCGTCCGCGGGCGGCGGGCCGAACAGCGTCTGCCAGTTGCGGGCCGGTTTGGTGCGCCCGACCTGCGGGCGCGCGACCCGCTCAGCTCGTTTCGATTTCCCGTTGACTCTTGCCATGGTGTCTCCCTATGGATGATCGAAACCGACGATGTCCTCCAGACGCGGCGAACCGGACAGCGCGTGCGCCGCGAGGCGCCCCGACATCACGGCGGCCTCGACACAACCTTCGTTGAAGCTGCAGTCGGTCCAGTCGCCGGCGATCGTGAGATTCTCGAACGTCCGATCGAGCGGCGAGATCCGATGCTCCAGCGTGCCGGGCAGCGACAGCGTGTAGCGGTCGCTGGGATTCACGTTCGCCGTCAGGAACTGCGTGTCGAAACGGCGCTCCGTCGTGTCGCGCGGCTGGCGCGCCGACGGCGCGACAAGCACATCCCAGCGGAATTCACCCGCGCGCTTCGTCGCCCGCGGCCACAGGTGGGCGATGTCCTTGTTCAAGAACCGGATCGCGTTCCGGCGCACGATCGCCCGCTGGCTGGCCGCAAACTTGCGCGTCACCTCGGCGCGCTTGGGCGGATCGGGCAGCACGCTGCAGAAATAGGCCACCGACTTCACCGGCGCGGCGAAGCTCTCGCGCGGAATCAGCTGGCGCATGTCGGCCCACGTGTCGAACGGCTCGACGAATCCCGAGATGTTGGCCTGCGGCCCCGACCACCCGAGCTGCTTCATGTCGGCATTCATCCAGAGCTGAAAGGCCTGGGTTGGCACCGACTTCACGTTCTCGATCATCTTTCGCCACTTCGGACTCGCCGCGACCAGCTCGCGCGCGACGGTGGGTACCGCCGCCACGCCCACGCCGAGGACGACCATGTCGAAGTCGCGACCGACACGCAGCCGGCGACGCCCCGCGCGCCGCTTCTCCCAGTGCGCCTCGAATTCCCAGCCGTCGCGGCGCATGCGGGCTCCGTCCACCAGCTGCTTCCAGTCCGGCTCTGACGGCCAGCAGGGCAGGCCCTTCACGTCGACGAGCGGCTCGTAATCCGCGCCGCCCTTCACGCGTGCCTGAACTGAGAAATCCAGCGCTTCGATGCTGCGCCGGGTTCGCGGCGTGCGTCCGAGGCGCACGTTGTCCAGCCGGTGGAAGAACTCGAAGCGCACGCCGCGCCGCCGGAGCACCTCGTAGAACGGCGCGAAGACCACGTCGCCCATCCCCGCCTGCATCTTCCAGAAAAACGCGCCCCTGTAGGTGAAGAAGGCGCGCACCGCGCCGCGCAGCGCCTGGCCCGCGGCGATCCGCGGGCGCGCGACGTCGCCGTCCTCGTACGCGAAGGCGAGATCGTAAAGCGCGCGCACGAACGCGCCGTTCACCGAGCGCGCCGAGGCACCGTGCTTCATCAGCCATTCGCGGCAGTCGAGATCGTTGATGGCGTCGAAGCCGCGTGGATCGGTGAGGAGGCCGTCGCGCACCATCCCGCGAACCACCGCCAGCGTCATGTCGACCATCTCCCAGAGGCGCCGGACCTCGTCGTCCTTGTCGATGATCGCTTCGATCTGACTGCGGGCGGCGCGCGCCAGCGCGTCGTGAAACTTCAACACTTGTTCGCCCGGATAGCGCGGCAGCGCGCGCACCGCCGTGTCGAGCATGTTCAGGTACTCGACGATTCCACTCAGCGCCGCGATCTCGGTGTAGCTGGCGAGACGCGCGAGCAGCGACCCGGCGTCGCCGACCCGGATCGACGCCGGCGCGGCAGCGGGCGCACCCGCGACCCGAACGCGGATGGCTTCGAACAGCGAGCGCAGCAGCGTCACGCAGCGGGCGAGATAGTCGGCCGGCGTCCACCGGTGAAGCTGCCCGGGATCGCCGGGCAGTCCGTCGACGGGCGGGAAGTGCACCATCCACGGGGACCAGCCGCCGTTCCCGGATTTATCGGCCACGCCGCAGCAGGGGTCGGGCGCGAACGCGTCCTGCCAGGTCGCCATCGGGTGAGTCTTCGGATCACGACCGAGCTCTTCGTAGCACTCGCGCATCACGCGGAATGCGTTCTCGTAGAAACCCATCCACAGGTGAAGGCCATGCTCTTCGATCCGATCGGCGGGGCCCCGGCCTGACGCGCCCTTGCCGCCGATCCGCCATCCCAGCTGGTAGACCGTCACGTCGTAGCGCCCTTGGTGCTCCGGCCGCGTCAGCTCGAAGGCCGTCGTGATCGACGCGCACCCCCCGCCGACGATCGCCACCTTGATGCGTCCCTTGGACATCGCCGCCGGGGCGCAACATACCAATTTCCAGTATCCGTGAAAGCCCCGCGACGCTTACGTGTCCGCGAGATCCTCTCGATTCACGCCGGGAAATGCGAGAACCAGGTCGGGACCGTACAGCCGCGCCGGCGTTTGAAACCCCGGTTCCGAATCGCCGCGCAAAACGCGCGCGGTTATCGCGGCGCTGGTCAGCGCCGTGAAGGTGTAAGCCTCGGGAAGACGCAAACGGGAGAGCACGCGCCGGTTATCGGCGGTCAGCGCCTCCGCGACGATCGCGGCGCGCCGCTTTCCGCGCTCGCTGCGCGACGGACCGTCGGGCAGCATCTCCACCATCGTGCGCAACCAGGTCTGCCAGGCCGACGTGCCGAGGACCGGTCCGAGAGCGCGGCTCGCCGCCAGGGTGGAGCGAACGGCCGGCGTCGCTTCGAAGTAGACCTCGATGTTCGGGACGCCGGTCGTGTAGTACGCGGTCGCGACGTCGCCCCAGCTGACGGCGGTGCAGACGCGGCCACCGTCGCCGAAGTCGAACCCGCGTTCCAGCACGCCTGCGCGAAGCACGGTGATCTGGCCGTCGCGCCGGACCCGAATGCCCTTCGCCACCTCCGCCGCCATCGTGCGCGCCGAGCCCCGCGACATCAGATCCAGCCCGGAAACGGCGATGGTCAGCTTCTGCGCGTCGGGCAAGCGACGGCACACGTGCAGCGCCAGGCAGTCCGACGGGACGACGTCGAAACCGATCCCGGGCATGAGCATGATCCCCGCCTCCAGCGCTTCCCGGTGCTTGCCGGCCACGCTATCCAGCGCGTCGACCTCGCCGCTGATGTCCAGGTAGTGAACGCCGGTCCGCAGGCACGCCGATACCAGCCGCTGCGCCGTGGCCGCGAACGGCCCGGCGGCGTTGACGAGGACGCGACAGCCGCGCAGGGCCGCTTCGACGGCGTCAGCATCTTCCAGCGTCGCTGTGACAGTGCGCAGCCGCAACTCGCGCCCGAGCGCCTCCAGCGGCGGCCCGCTGCGCCCGCTCAGGATCGGTTCGATGCCGGCGTCCAGCAGCCCGCGGACGACCAGCCGCCCCGTGAATCCCGTGGCGCCGTAGACGAGGACTGACTCGGACACGTCCAGCGGGAGAACTCAGCCGGCGGGCGGGCGCAGCCTGGTGGCTGTCACCTTCATCGTGCCGCCCGGCCAAACCAGCGTCGTCGCTCGTCGTGTTCCCGGCGGAAGGGGATCCGGATTCACGTGGAGCCCGACGAGACCGATCTTGACCACTTGGTTTCCGGCGTCGTCAGCCGACAACGTCAGGCGGATGTGCGGGGCGAGGTTGGGGCCGCTTACGACTGTGACGTTCTGGCGCTGCGCGGGAGGAATGGGGGTCGCGAACGGGTCCACGCCCTCTCCGAAGACGTCGAGGGTGAAGATGGCGTTTCCATTGCGCATGCCGTTGAACAGCTTCTTTCCACCCGTCGTCGAGTGGCAGACGACGTCGCAGAGCCCCCGGTACAGTTCGACCTGCGCGTCGTAACAACGAATCCAGGACGCAACTCCGTTCCGGATCCAGTTTTCCGGGGACGACCTGTCCGAGAGCAGATCATGACCGAGCGCGAACAAGCGGTCGCTGTGCGCCTCGATGGCTGTTCCGAACAGCGAGCCGATGTGGAGCAGATCGACGTAGCAAAGATCGACCTCCTCCGCGGCCTTGTGCCGGAGCCCGGCCAGATCGTCGTCCTCACCGGACATGATTCAGTCCTCGCTGTGGGGCGGAGCGTAGAGCCTGTGCGTCGCTTCGCAGAGATCCTTGCCGGTCCCGTAGCAACGGATCCAGAGCGCGAATCCGTCCCTGACCCAATCGCTGGGCCTCGAGTTCTCGTGGAGCACGCTCTTGACGTAGTTGAGGCTGCGGGTCATGTGCGCGTTCACCGCTCTCGTGTACTGCTTCTGAAACGCGTTCCATCGACGCTCGCAGTCCTGAAGCGTCGCGTGCGCATGCTCCCGGAGCTCCTCCGGGGTTTCGGGGTGACTGTCCTCATTCGCCATGGCGTCTCCTTCTCAGGAAAAAACCAGATCGTGCAGCCAGGAATCGAAAGTGAGCGGAACCAGGATGGTTGCGAGCGCGTTCAGCTCGTCGACACAATACGCCGGTTGCGTGAAACGGACGCGTTTTGCGATTCTGATCCGGACGTGCCCGGGATTGTCGGGATCCGGAATGCACTCGCTGAAACCAACGTCGACGTCGATGCCGCCGTCCGCGGGCTCCTCGGAATCGGTGGTGTTCAGGCAGTCGTACTGGTCGTAGGTGAACGTGATGGACGGCGCGACCGGATCTTGGGAGTTGTCGACGAAGCTGGTTTTCAGCACGTTGCGATATCTGAAGCCTGCGACTCGCACGTCTTCGAAGAACAGGCCGTCACCGGGCGGACCCCAGGCGTTGAGGGCGCCAGGGTTGGGGTGGCGTGGGGGATCGCGGGTTCGATCCGGGTCCAGGTCCAGCGCGGACGTCGCGAGCGAGGAGGCGGGACCCTGGAGCACGCTCGGGGGCACGGCCGGCGTCGCGACCAGGTAGGCCTGGTTCCAGAGCTCCGGCGCATTGATTTGCCAACGCCGCGGGTCGAGCTTGCGCCTGAACGCGCCGACGTTGCCAACAAACGTCGCGGTACGCCGGTAATCCGTCGGCAGCGTCGGCATCAACCCTCCTTCCAGCTGACGAGCTGGACGATCTCGCTGTCGCCGGGAACCGATTTGGCCAGCAGGTTCATCGCACGCACGTACGTCTGGTCGGCCAGCAGGTTCAGGGCACGCACGTACGCCTCGTCGCGGTCGCCCTTCGCCGTCGTGTGGACTTGAAAGATGGCGGTGAACTGCCCTGCCAAATGGTCAGGATCGATCTTCGTTGCCGTGGCGATGGTTCTGGCCAGCCGAATGATCATTCTGTCCACGAGCCCGTCGGGCTTGGCAGAGCGGGTCCGGCAGAGATCCAGGATCGCGAGCCGCATCGGTCGAAGCGCCTCGGGCTCGTACGGATCGGCGACGAGATTGTCGACGGCTTCCTCGAGCGACAGGATGGTGATCGGTGGCGGATGCTCGCCGCTCGATGTCTGCTGCGACGGCTGTCGCCCACGCCCGTAGCAGTAGACGCTGAACAGGGCGTCGTTCAGGCTCCGCAGTCTGCGTGGGTCTGCCGCCATTCCATCCCCCTGTTTGGGACAGTATGTCGATGGATTTCCGTTTTCAAGCCCCTGAAATGCTTACGTCGCGTCGGGGGGCGGGCCGTCGCCCAGCTTGCGATCCAGCTCGCGGAACCGGTCGGCGAGGGCGAGGACGAACTTCCCGAGCCAGCTGTCGAGGCCCAGCTCCTGCTGCAGAAGCTCGCGGGTGACGACCCGGACGGTCGTGTCCTCGATCGCGCGGACGCTGGCGGTCCGAACGTTGCCGGAGAGGATCGCCGTCTCACCGAACACGTCGCCCGCGCCGAGGCGGCGGAGCACGCTGGGTGTGCCGGCGATGCGCTTGGTGACCTCGCAGGCACCCTTCACGATGATGTACGCGGCGTCGCCCCAGGCGCCTTCCTCGACGATCGTCGTGCCCGCGGGGAACAGCTTGATCGGCAGGTGCCAGCCGCCGCGCAGGAAGTCGTCGACGTCCTTGCGCAGGTCCTTCGCGCTCGGGTACCGATCGTCGGGCTTCGCCGCCATCGCCCGCAGCAGGATGCGGACGATCCCTTTGGGCAGCGACCATCCCGGCATCTCGAGTGGCGAGACGAAGGCGCAGCGGCGCGCCTTGGCGATGGCCTCGGTCGTGGACCCTTCGTAGGGAGGCTTGCCCGTCAGGATCCGGTAAAGCACCGCTCCGAGCCCGAAGACGTCGGTTCGCTCGTCGAGCTCCTGCGCGCGCCCTTCCGCCTGCTCGGGCGCCATGTACTCGGGCGTCCCGCGCACGCCCGAGCGCCGGCGGCCGGCCCCCACCACCGGCGGTAGCGCCGGATCGCTGAGCGTCTTCGTGATGGCCGCGACGCCCCAGTCCATCAAGTAGACCGCGCCATAGTCGCCGACCATGATGTTCTCGGGCTTGATGTCGCAGTGGACGATTCCGCGGTTGTGCGCGAACGCGACCGCGTCGCAGACCTTGAGGAACACCCCGAGAAGATCGTGAAGGCGGCCCGTGTCGTCGAGCTCCGCGCCGAGCTCGTCGATCATGTCCGACAGCGTGCGGCCCTCGATGAGCCGCATCGTGAAGTAGACGCGGTCGCCGTAGTTGATGGCGAGGTCATGGACCGGAACGATGTTCGGGTGCTCGAGGCGCGCCGTCAGCTGCGCCTCATGGACCAGGCGCTCGATGGCGCGCGGCTGCTGGGAAAGATCCGGTGCCAGCGTCTTCACCGCGATCTGCCGGCGCAGCTTGGGGTCCAGGGCCCGGTGGACGGAGCTGGAGCCGCCCGTCCCGATCTCCCCCTGATCCACCAGCTCCGCCGAG
>DATMZL010001423.1:0-4723 GCA_035607075.1 Polyangia bacterium | reverse complement strand
CCACATCATGCCCACGACCGGGATGACCTCGGTCCAGCCGTAGCTGGTCCCTGGCCCGGCCAGGCCGTAATCGTAGTTGAAGTGCAACAGGTCGGCGCCGACCTCGAGCGCCCAGTAGTCGTGGAAACGGGTGCGCGTGAGGATCTGCGTGATCGGCACGGGAATCATGTAGCGCGCGCCGATGCCGTAACCGCCCCAGGGCAGCACGCCCCACAGCGACGGCCCCGTGGGCGCCGAGGTCGGCCCGACCTGCACCTGCCCGACCACGGTGCCGGGCGCGGCAACCGCGGGCGGCGGCGTTTCCGGGGGCGGGGCCGGCGGCGGCGTCGCTTCGGGCTGTCCTTCAGGCGGTGGGGCGCCCGCGGGCGCGGGCTCTTGCGCGCGGGCGGCGTGTGAAGCGAGAACCCCGATCAATCCGACTGCTATGGCGAACGTGCGCATGAACCGTCTCCCTGTGGAACCTGAGACCGACAAGACACCAGAAGCGGGCACGCGTGCAAGCAATCTCTCGGTCGTGATAAGCGAAGCGGATGACTTTACCGACCAACCCGAAGAAGCGGGCGCTGATGCCGTCCGGCAAGCTGCGGCGCGCGCTGCGCGGGCATGGCCACCACCTGTCGCCGATCGTGCAGATCGGAAAGAGCGGCGTGTCGCCGGGCGTGCTCAAGCAGATCGAGCAGGCGGTGGCGGACCATGAGCTCGTGAAGGTTCGCGTCGACGCCGACAGTCCCGAGGATCGCTTCGCGGCTGCCGACGCGCTCGCCGAGCTCCCCGGCGTCAACGTCGTGCAGATTCTCGGGCGCGCGATCCTCATCTACAAGCGCCACCCGCACAAGCCGAAGTACGAGGGCCCCCGGGCCGCCGCGAAGTCGGACGACTGAATCGGAACCCTCAAAGGGTTCCGAACCTCCCGCGATGAGCTCCGCGCGGCGAAGCCACGCTACGCTGCACGCGCTTCTGAGTCGGCGGTCCGCTACAATCGCGCACCCACCATGCAGATCGGCGACAAGAAGGCGGTCACGTTTCACTACAAGCTCAGCGACGACGAGGGGAAGGTGCTGGACAGCTCGGAGGGCCGCGCGCCGATGACGTACCTGCACGGCCAGGGAAACATCGTTCCCGGGTTGGAGAAGGCGCTGGAAGGGAAACAGCCGGGCGACGAGGTGAAGGCGACGGTGCCGCCGGCCGAGGGCTACGGCGTGCGCAACGAGGCGAACGTCCGCAATATCCCGCGGCGCCGGCTGCCGGAAGGAAAGCTCGCGCCCGGGATGCGGTTGCAGCTCCGCACCGACCAGGGCCAGGGCGTGGTCACGGTCCTGGCGATCAAGGGCGACTACGTCACCATCGACGGCAACCATCCGCTCGCCGACAAGACGCTGCACTTCGAGGTGAAGGTCGTCGACGTGCGTGACGCGACGGCCGAGGAGCTGGCGCACGGGCATGTGCATGGGCCGGGCGCGCATCATTAGCGCGCCGGACCCCTCACCCTGACCCCTCCTCGCTGCGCGGGGCGAGGGGATCTGAAGCTGCGCGGGGCGAGGGGACCGGAGCGTGCTTCAGCGTCGGGTCAGCAATGCCGAGGGCGCGAGGAGGGTGCCGGTGACGATCGCGCCGGTGAAGTCGGCGCCGTCGAGGTGGGCGCCGGTGAGGTCGGCGTGCGCGAGGTTGGCGCGGGCGAAGCGCGCGTTCGTGAGGTCGGCGTTGCGCAGGCAGACGCCGGGGAGCTCGCCGTTGACGGCGCGCAGCCCGATCAGCGATGCGCCCGTCAGGTCGAGGTTGGCCTTCGCCGCCGGCGTCAGCGTGAAATCGGCGAGCAGCGTCAGCACGAGCTGTCGGCGCGCGTCCTCCGCGATGTCCTTGTGCGGCGGGTGGCGCAGGTAAGCGGTGAGCACGCGCGCGATGCGCCGATGCTCGGCGCGTCCGCGGCGCGCGTTGACGATCAGCTCGATGAGGCCGCCCTGACGTTTGTCCCCGGACTCGCTATCGACCAGCCTGCGTGCGTGCTCGAAGTGCGCGGCCAGGCGCTGCCGGCGCCAGTAAGCGGTGACCGTCGCCACCACGATCAGCATCAGCGGGCCGGCCACGTGCGACGTGAGATCGTTCAGCGGACTGGCCACGCCGAATATCAGCACCATCCCGAGGATGGCCGCGCCTGCCGCCGGGATCAGCAGCAGGAACCCGACGAGCAGACCCTTCGGGCCGCCGATCCAGTCGTACTGACTGTCGGCGCCCGTGTTGTCTTCGAACTGCGTCAGTCGCGCGACGAAGCCGTCGGTCAGCCGCCCGCCGCCGTCCTCCGCCACGACACCGACCCTCCGACGGCTCGCGAACTACTTGTGCTTCGTCTTGCCCTTGGCCGCCTTGGCGGGCTTCGCCGGCTTGGCCTTTCCTTTGCCGCCCTTCGCGGCGGGGGCAGGCGCCGCGTCCTCGGTCGGCGCCGGCGCCTCTTCGGCGGCGGGGGCCGCGTCGCCCGCGCCCTTGTTCAGGATAATCGCCTCGGTGACGCGCGTCTCGCCCAGCAGATCGCGCGCGCCCGGCAGGCGCACGGCCTTCTCGTCGCGTTCGATCTGCTTGTCGAGCTTCTCGATGCACTCCTTGCAGTCCTTCGTGCCGAGGCGCGCGAGCGCGAACAGCATGGCCTGGTGCACCGGGTAGCGCTCCGGGATCATCGTCGTGATCGGCTTCATCGAGCTGAGCAGCAGCGGGACGCCCTGCTTGGCGTTACCCGAGAACGCGATCGCGAACGCGGCCTTCTCGGCGCGCTCCCAGGCCGGGTCGTTCAGCTTCTTGCCGTAGCAGCCGACGTCCTGGCTGCACTCATTGGCGACCTGCATGCGGGCGAGCGCGCTGCTGAACACGCCCGTCGCCTCCGACTCCTGCTCGGCGAGCGCCTTGAACGGCTCGTAGGTCTCTTTGCCGGCGATGCGGGCGAGGGCGATCGCCGAGCTGGCGCGCAGGTCGGACGCCTTCTGCTTGCCGCTCATCACGTAGCCGGACTTCGCCAGCTCGAGCAGCGTCGGCACCGCCCGCCGGTCGCCCGACAGGTAAAGCGCATCGGCTGCCGACGCGCGCTCGGCCGGATCGGCCTTGGCGTCCTTCAGATCGGCGAGGATCGCCTCGACCGCCGCCGGCGTCGCGATGTAGCCGAGCGCGATCAGCGCCGACCGGTGCTCGTCGCCGCGCGCCTTCTGCTTCAAACGAGCCGCCAGCGCCGGGACCGCCTTCTTCGCGCGCAGATCGCCGAGGATGATGGCGGCCTTGTGCGGAACGACGCCGGGCGTTCCGTCCGGCGGCGGCGCCTCGAACTTCAGCTTCTGCGCCATCTCCTGGATCTCGGGGTTCTTCTCCTGCAGGAGCGCGATCATCGGATCGATGGCGGGCGCGCCGATGCGCACCAGCGCCAGCCGGCACTCCTGGAAGATGCCGGTGCCACGTCCGGTCATGAACAGGCCCTTGGTCAGCGCCGGGATCGACTGCGGATCGCGGAACTCGGCCAGGCCCAGCGCCGCCTTCTGATTCAGCAGGAAGTCCTGGTCGTCGGCCGACGTGGTCAGGATCTTCATCAGCGTCGGCACCGCCTTCCTGTCGCCGATCTTCACCATCGCGCGCATCGCGGCGATGCGCGCGTTGTTGGCGCGCGACTTGACCGGCAGCTCCTTCTCGGCGGCCTTGATCAGCGCCGGCAGCGTGTCGGCTGCCTTCATCTCGCCCAGCGCGCCCGCGGCGATCGTCGCGCGGTCGAAGTCGTCCTCGGTGTAGTCGAGCGCTTCGACCATGATGTCCTTGGTGCGCGGGTCGAGATAGCGCGCCAGCGCCTCCAGGTGCTCGGGCCGCTTGGTGTCCTTGAACAGCTCGATCAGGTAGGGCACCGCCGGGCGCGCCTTCTCCACGTCCATGTTGGCCAGGTGGTCGAGCGCCTCCTTCTGCGTGCGGAGGTTCTTGAGCTGCTTGGCCCACGTCAGCGGGTCATTGGGATCGCCCTGGCAGGCGGAAACGGTGGTGAGGGCGAGGGCCAAACCGAGAGCGAGGGCAACGGACGAAATGCGCATGGGATCTTTCTCCTCCGATGAGGGACGGCAGAGCTTCGAAGCGCCGAGCCGCTTCGAACTCCAGGATTAAAGAACAACAGGCCGGAAAAGCAAACGGCCGGTCCCCTGGTGGTGGGAGACCGGCCGCTCGTGTTCGATGGGTACGGAGCGCGTGCTAGCGACGGTCGCTAGGGCGCGGGGGCTGCGCCGCCACCCTTGGCTTTGGGGATGACGGCGAAGTTGACGTTCTGGTAACCGGCCACGGCGACCGAGTACATGATCTTCTTCAGCATCTTGAACTCGACGTTCTTGTCGGACTGAACGATCGCGATGCCGTTGAACTCCTCGGACGGGTGGAGCAGCTTGTAGTTGTTCTTCAGCGTCACGAGCTTGTCGTGGAGCTCCGCGATCTTGAAGTCGCCGGTCGCGGAGTCCTTCATCAGCTCGTCAGCCGTGGCCACCTGCGCGCCGTCCAGAGTCACGACGTCCTTGCTCACGCCGATGACAGGCGCGCGCTCGAGGTCCGTCCAGTTCTGGGCGTCAGGCAGGACGATGTTCTTCTGGACGAACAGGATCTCGCCCGTCGCCGAGAAGGACATCAGCAGGAAGATGACGAGCATCGTCATCATGTCGATGTAGGCCACCAGGTTGAGCGGGGCGTAGAGGCTCTTGCGCCCCGCGTGCCCGAGCTTCGC
>DATMZL010001122.1:0-8722 GCA_035607075.1 Polyangia bacterium | reverse complement strand
CGCCTCTCCGGGCGACGGCGAGAACGCGGGCGCCGCGCCCGCCCCGCCGCCGTCGCTTCCGGCGGTCGTCGGCGGCAAATACCGCCCGGTCCGCCTGATCGCGAAGGGCGGGATGGGCGCGGTCTACGAGGTCGTTCATCTCAATACGGGCGAGCACCTCGCCCTCAAGTTGATGCTCGCCCGATCGCTCTTGA
The DNA here is from genome assembly GCA_035607075.1 of Polyangia bacterium. GTDB lineage: Bacteria > Myxococcota_A > Polyangia > Fen-1088 > Fen-1088 > JADGRB01. The sequence continues at coordinate 8,528 of DATMZL010001122.1, read as the reverse complement.
CGCCCGAGCTGCGCGAGCGCTTTCGTCGCGAGGCCCGCATCCACAGCGCGGTGAAGAGCGAACACGTCGTGCGCGTCATCGACGCGGACGTCGCCCACGATCTGGACGAAGTGCCGTTCCTCGTCATGGAACTGCTCGAAGGTCGCGACCTGGAGCGTATCTGCCAGGAGCGGCGACCGACGCCCGCCGAGGTCGTCGACTGGATGCGACAGCTCGCCGTGGCGCTCGACCGAGCGCACGGTGAAGGGATCGTCCACCGCGACCTCAAACCGGAGAATGTGTTCCTGGCGGAACGCGACGGGCATCCGTCCATCATCAAGGTCCTCGACTTCGGCGTTGCCAAGACCGCCTTCGAGACCGACGGCCACGCAACGGCGACCGGACAGATCCTCGGCACGCCTCGATACATGGCCCCGGAGCAGGCGACCGACGCGAAGCAGATCACGCCCGCCGCGGACAGGTATGCGCTGGGGCTGATCGCCTTTCGGCTGCTGACCGGCCGTCACTACTTCGTCGGGGACAAGTGGCTCCGGCTTCTGCGCGAGGTCGCGCGCGGCGCGCGGGAGCGGCCGAGCAGCATGGGCAGCGACCGCGGTCCCGCGTTCGATTCCTGGTTCGCGCGTGCCTGCGCCCACGCGCCCAGCGATCGCTTTGCCAGCTGCTCGGAGCAGGTCGAGTCGCTCGCCCGGGTCCTTGAAGGGCGAGCGTCCGTATCGTGGTGGCGCCGACCGCGCTACCGGATCGCGGCGTTCGCGACGTGCGCGCTGATCGCCGGAGTCGCCGTCCGAGCCCGTTCTACGCTTTCGAATCCATCGCTGCCGGCGCCGCCGGCACGGGTCGCCGCGATGGCAGGAGCTCCTCCGGCACCACACGCGTCTGCCGCCCCGTCCGCTTCAACGCAACCGCGCGACACCTCGAGCGACCTTCCGGAGCCCGTTCCCGCCCGGGCGCATCCCTCGCGTTCCGCACCCGAGCGCGCCCATGCGCAGGCGGCGAGCGCCGGCGCGAGTGGACCACGCAGCTCGGCGCCGCGCGCCCCGGACAAGATCTGGGACGAGCCGTGAGCCCCGATCACGGCCACACCGTCGCCAGGGCCTGCGGTAGCTCCGTCAGATCGCGGATGACGACGTCGGCGCCGGCGGCGTCCAGCGTCGAAACGGCATGCCAGCCCGTTGCGACGGCGACCGACCGGCAGCCGTTCTTCCGCGCGCAGTCCACGTCGCGCGGGGTGTCGCCGATGACGACGACGCGGTCGGGGTCAGGGTGCGCACCCTGCGCGCGCCAGCGGTCGATCGCCAGCCTGACCAGCTCGGGCCGCGTCGGCGCGTCGTCGCCGAAGGCGCCGATGACGAACTGGGCAGGATCGATACCGACGGCGCGCAGCTTGAGCGGCACCGCGCGCGCGTAGTTGCCGGTCACGAGCCCGAGGGTCGCGGTCGCGTCACCGCCGATCGTCGCGAGCGCGGCGGCCACGCCGGGGAGGATCTCCGGCGGCGTCTCGGCGCGCGCGAGCTCCAGGGGCAACTCGACGAGATACTCGTCGCGAAACGCGGCATGGAATTCGCTCGGGTCGTCGTGTCCCAGGCGCGTCGCCGCCTCTCGAAAGATCCACGGGTCCAGCGCGCCGCCAAAATCGATTCCGTCCAGCGTGAACGCGGCGCCCAGCACGCGGCGCCCTGCGCGCTCCATCGCGCGCGCGCCGATGCCGTGCGCGCGCAGCAACGTGCCGTCTATATCGAACAACAGAAGGCGCACGATCGACGAACCTTAGCCTACTCGCCGGGCGCGTCGAGGCGCGCCGCGCCCGCGTCGCGCGTGGCCGACAGATCGAGGACGAGGCGACCGCCGATCTCGGCGCCTTCGGTCGAGCGCCACTTGCGTTTGCGTGTCTTCCCCTTCGACACCAGGTCGGTGAGCTCGGCGTCGGTGATGCGGCGCCCGGCGATCTCGAACCAGATCACGAACGCGCAGCCCTCGCGCCAGCGGGCGCAGCCCCAGCCGCGCTTTCCCGCCACGAGCGCGCCTTGTTTGCAGCGCGGGCAAATCAGTGTCGTGGCTTTCGGCGCCGCCCGCGCCGTCGGCTGTTTCGGCGGGGACGCGGGCGCAGGCGCGCGCGCCGGAACGCGCGTTGCGGTCGCGCCCGCCGCCCGAACGACGCCGGCACCGCCGCGGATCGCCGTGACGACGTCGCGCACGTAGCGCGAGATGTCCGCCATGAACGCCGCGCGCGTCTCCTCGCCGCGCGCCACGCGCGACAGGCGCGCTTCCCAGTTGCCGGTCAGCTCGGGGGAAGCCAGGCTCTTCTCGGGGAGCGCGGCGATCAGCCCTATGCCCATGTCGGTGGGCACGAGGTTCTTCCCGTCGCGCGCCACGAAGGTCCGTCGGATCAGCGTCTCGATCGTCGCGGCGCGCGTGGCCGGTGTTCCCAGGCCCGAATCGCGCATCGCCGCGCGCAGCTCCTCGTCGGCGATCTCGCGTCCCGCCGACTCCATCGCGCCCAGCAACGTCGCCTCGGTGTGCCGCGGCGGCGGGCGCGTCTGCTTGGTCAGGATCTCGAACTTGCCGTCCAGGCGTTGTCCCTCCGCGAGCGGCGGCAGCGTCGGCCCCGCATCGCCTTCCGCCGCCTCACCGCCGCTTCCGCGGCCCGGCTGGCCGACACCGGCGACGTCCTGCCAGCCGGCGACGAGCCGGACGCGGCCGCGCGCGCGATAGCGATCGGGCGGCGGCGGCAACGCCGTCACCAGCGTTTCGTCGGCGCCGGCGTCGGCGTCCCGATCGGTCGGCCCGGCCGTGGCGCGCGGCGCGGTGTCCGAACCCACGCGAATGACGACGTCGGTCAGCGCGAACTCCGCGTCGGGGTGAAAGGCGCCGAGAAAACGCCGCGCCACCAGATCGAAGATGCGGCGCTCGTCGCGGGGAAGCTCCTCGAGTCGCACGGGTTGGCCGGTCGGGACGATCGCGTGGTGGTCGCTCACCTTGGCGTCATCGAACACGCGGCGCGAGATCGGCGGCGGGGTCGCGAGCAGCGGCGACGCGAACGGCGCGTATTCGGGCAGCGCCGCCAGCGCCCTGAACAGCTTGGGCAGCTCCTTCGCCATGTCGGTCGTCAGGTGGCGCGAGTCCGTACGCGGGTAGGTGAGGATCTTGTAGCGCTCGTACAGCGCCTGCGCGGCCGCCAGCGTCGCCGTCGCCGACAGGCCGTAGCGCCGGTTCGCCGTTCGCTGCAGCGACGTGAGATCGAACAGCAGCGGCGGCGGCTCGCGCACGCGCCTTTGCCGCAGCCGCTCGACCACGGCACCTTGTGGCCCGCGCGCCGCGATCTCGTCGCGGGCGACGATGCCGTCTGCCAACGGCCGCTCCCCGAGCCGCGAGCGGATTGACGCGTGGGGAGCCAGGGTTCCCTTGTCAATCGCCTTGCCGTCCGGCTGCGCGACGCCCCAGGTCGCGGTCACCTTCTCGGCCGCGTCGGCGGGCGTCCCCGCGGGCACGAACAGGCCGCGCACCTCCCAGTAGTCACGCGGCCGGAACTGCCGGATCTCCAGTTCCCGCCGCACGAGGATCGCCAGCGTCGGCGTCTGCACGCGGCCGATCGAATAGAGGGGCGAATCGCTCTGTCCCCGGCGGCCGCGGCGCGGCGGGCGCTCCTCGCGCGGGCGCGGCGCGGCGGCGCGCGAGCTGACCGTGACGGCGCGGGTGGCGTTCATGCCCACGAGCCAGTCGGCCTCCGATCGGCTGCGGGCCGCGTCGGCGAGCGCGTCGAGCTCGACGCCCGGGCGCAGCCGCGCGAAGCCCGCTCGGATCGCCGCATCGGTGAGCGACGAGATCCACAGCCGCTTGATCGGCAGCCGGCTGCCCGCCAGCTCGTACACGTAGCGAAAGATCAGCTCGCCTTCGCGGCCAGCGTCGCAGGCGTTCACCACCTCGTCGAAGCGCCGATCGCGCAGCAGGTCGCGCACGGCGCGCAGCTGGTCGCGCGTGCCCGAGACGGGCCGCAGCTTGAAGGCGGCGGGCAGCATGGGCAGGGTGTCCAGGCGCCAGGCTTTCCAGGCCGGATCGTAGGCGGCCGGCTCCTCGAGCTCGACCAGGTGGCCGATGCACCAGGTGATCACCCGCCCGCCACCTTCGATGGCGTGCTTGCCCCCGCCGCGAATCCCCAGAACGCGCGCCAGATCGCGCGCGACGGAAGGCTTCTCGGCGATGACGAGCTGCACGGAGCGGGCCTCAGATTACCGGTTCTCGGAGAGCAAGCGCACGAAGTTGCGCAGGTCCCACGCAACTCATCAGTGAAGACCCCTGACTTGCATGGGAGGCCGTTAACGTCATCTTCACTACGTGACAGCTCGCGAAGGAAACGGTGGCACGCCGCATGAGCCCGGTCTTCGCTGGAAGGGCGCGATGGGCTGGGCGTTCGCGCTGGTGGTCGCGTGTTTTCTGGTCGAGACGATCGTCTCCCAGCTGGTGGCCGGGACGATCGACGGCGCGGCGACGCGGATCGTCACCGACTACGCCCCGAGCGCTGTCGCGCTGGCTTCCGCGCGCGCCGAGCTCCACCGCATGCAGGACCTGGTCAGCGACTACGTCGACGCGGGCGGAACCGCCGGCGATCGCGCGCGTGTCGGATCGGCGATGGCTGAGCTCGACCAGACAATCGACTCTTACCTGAAGCTGCCGTTCGTTCCGGGCGAGCGAGAGCTCTGGGGCCGCGTGGCGGGGGACATGATCGACGTCCGGGCGATGACGGCCCGCACGCTCGACGCGGTCGCACGCGGCGACACGACGGCGGCGCGCCGGCTGGTACGCCAGGACCTGCGGGCCGTGGTCGACCGATCCAGCGCCGACCTGCTGAGCGACATCGAGCTGAACGCGAACGCCGCGAAGGCCGACGGCCGCTTGATCGCACGCCGACGGCGAACGTCGCAGCAGGCGGCAATTGCTCTGGCGTCAGCCAGCGTCGCCCTCACCGCGCTCGCCGCGCTGCTCGCCTATCGGGTCAGCGCCCAGCACGATGCGCTTCAGCAGCGCAACGCCGCCCTGCTCCGCGAGGCCAACGCCGAGCTGGAGATCTTCGCGAGCCGCGTCGCCCACGACATCCTGAGCCCGCTCTCATCGACGCGCCTCGCGATCGAGGCCGTCCTCCGGTCGGCGGGCGACGAGGCGACCCGTCGAAAGCTGCAGCGCGGGGTTGGCGGGCTGGATCGCGTCACCCGCATCGCGCGTGGTCTGTTCAACTTCGCGCGCGCGGGCGCCCGCCCCGCGACCGACGAGCGCAGCGACGTTCGCGCCGTCGTCGACGAGGTCGTCGACGAATATCGCCCGTTCGCCAGCGAGACCGGCGCCCACCTGGAGGCGTCGGTCCCCCTGCAGAGCGTGGTGGCGTGCAACGAGGGGCTGCTCACCGCCGCGCTCTCGAACCTCGTACGCAACGCCATCATCCACCTCGAGGGCTGCCCCACCAAGCGCATCGACGTCCTGGCGGCCGACGCCGGCGATCGCGTCCGCATCGAGGTCCGCGACACCGGCCCGGGCCTGGCGCCCGGGACCGAGGCGGCGATCTTCGAACCGTTCGTTCGCGGCCCCGGCGCCGTCGCGCACCCCGGCCTCGGGATCGGCCTCGCGACCGTGAAGCGCATCGTCGAGACGCACGGCGGAGCTGTCGGCGTCGAATCCCATGTCGGCGCCGGGTGCCGCTTCTGGATGGAGCTGCCCAAGGCGTACGGCCCGGCGCCCGCCTGACGCGGTCGTCGGCGGTTCAGGCGCGGTTCACGGGCAAGCCATGCACGTCACCGTCGACGGGTCACACGAGGTGCCGACGGCGCATTGCGACTGATCGCAGGGCCCACCCGGACCGGAGGTGGCGATGCATCTCCCATCCTGCCCGCAGAAACCGATCATGCAGTAGTTGGGAGTCGGATCGTCGCTACCGGGGACGGGCTGACACACGGCTCCGGGTTTGCCGGCGGGCACGCAGGAGCCGCTGCTCGTGTCGCATGTGGTCCACTGCGCGCAGGCGGTCGGGGCGTCGCTGCACGCCACGCCGGCCGCACGGCGCGCAGCGCACGTGCCCTGCGGCGCGCAGAACTCCGTCGTCGGGCATTCGCTGTCGGCGCGGCACGCGCCGCCCGAGACGGGCAGCGTGCAGGTGCCGGCGCTACAAAACGCGGGCAAGGTACAAGGGACAGTGTTCGCGCTGTTGTCGCACGCGTCGCCGACCTTCTTGCCCTTCACGCAGACGTTGTTGGCGCACACGAAATCCCACCGGCAGATCGGGAAGGGCAGACACGGCGTTGCGTCCCCGCAGTAGAGGCCGCACGCCTCGTTCTCGACTCCCGCCCGCACGCACTTCTCGTCGCAGCTCGCGCCGTCGAGCGAGAGGCAGGCGGAGTCGGTTCCGCACACTTCCGTATCGCGGCAGGCCTGCCCATCCGGCGTCAGCCCGTGCAGCACCGCGTAGAAGCAATTGAACGTGTGATCGCAGGCGAGGTCGTACTCGGCGACGCATGCGTCGAACTTGTCGCGCTGGTAGACGACGTTGCCCTCGCGAACGTGAATGTCGTAGTCCGCGCAATTCTCCGCGCTGGCCTCGTACGCCATCCAGTCCGCGAGCGCGCCGCCAGTGCACCGGGCAGCGCGCGCGGCGGCTGCGGTGTGCAGCTCGGTGCACGCCACGCTGGCGGTGGCCGGCGCATTCGATTTCGCGGGCGACGACCCGCACCCGCCGAGCGCCGCGACGGCGGCGCCCAGCAGCAACACTCCTTGGACCTTTTTCATGTGTGCATTCCGAAAAAGCAACGATGATGCCGCTCTTCTCCGCATGTCGGCTACTGGATCTTCGGCCGCGCCCGGTAGAACCGCCGACGTTAGAAACCGGACACCGCGCGTGGCGACGCCGCGCGTTGGTGGCGGGGTTGACCTCGTGTTTCCCGTCGGAGGACGATCGAGCGTGGTTCGCGCACGTCGTATGGTGGTCGGTTGTCTCTCGCTTGTCGCGCTCGCGACAGCCGGCTGCAGCTCGCGCGGTTCGCGAGTCGACGGGCGGCAAGTCGATGGACGGCAAGAACAGGACGCCGCCGTCGACACCGGGCCGGACGATCGAGCGCCGCCCTCCGACGGTCCGCCGGCTGACGGCTCCGTCGCCGACAGCATCGCCATGGACCTCGCCGAAGACACCGGCGACACCGGCGACACCGGGGACAGCGCCGCCATGCCCGACGCTGCGACCGACAGTTCAACGGACGTCATGCAGGGCGGCTTCCGCCCCGCGGCGAGCTTCCCGGTCGGCGCGCAACCCGCCTTCATCGCGGTGGGCGACTTGGACGAAGACGGGAAGCTCGACGTCGTCACCGCGAATTCCCAGACGACCACGGTGAGCATCCTGCTCGGGAATGGCGACGGAACGCTTTCAGATGCGACTCAGGTGGCGGCCGTTGCGGCCGGCTACGCGGTCAACGTCGTCGTCGCCGACCTGAACCACGACAACCACCTGGACATCAGCGCCGGTATACGCGCCATGACCCCCGGCGGGTTCGGGCTGGTCGCTGTGTTGCTGGGCGACGGCACCGGTGCCTTCACGCTCGAGGGTGGCTTTGGCGCGAATGGCCCCGGACCGACCGCGCTGGCGGTGGCCGACGTGAACGGCGACGCAAACCTCGACTTCGTGATGGCGACCAACGACGGCAACACGATCGCCGTCCTGCTCGGCAACGGCGACGCAACCTTCGCGGTGCCGGCGCTGCTCTCGGACGTTTTCCCCTTGTTGCCGACCGGGCTCGTGGTCGGTCACTTCTTCGGCGACAACGTCGTCGACGTGATCACGTCGAGCAACAACGGCGGCGGCGTCCACGTGTCGCGCGGCCTGGCCACGGGAACATTCACGCACGCGGGCTCGTTTCCCGCCGCCGCCGGTCAGAGCTCGCCGTTCGTCGTCGCCGAGGACTTCAACCGCGACGGCATTCCCGACCTCGCCGTCGCAAACGCCGTTGATCACGCGTTCAGCGTGCTGCTTGGTGTTGCTTTGGACGTGGGGACGCCGAACGGCGTGTTCGGAGCGCCCCAGCCCTACTCGACCGGAAGCGGCTCCGTCGGATCGCTGGCGCTCGGTGACTTCAACCGCGACGGGCGCGTCGACATCGCCGCGACGAGCAGAACCAACCAGGTGACCGTTTTCCTAGCCAGCGACGGCGATGCGGGGATGGCCGGCGGTTTCAGCCTCGACGCGAACTACCGCGTCGGCCGGACGGCGATGGCGGTCGCGACCGGCGACTTCGACAACGACGGCCGGCCCGACCTGGTCACGGCGAACTTCGCCGATTCGACGGTGAGCATCCTCCTCAACGACCGGCCGTAGCCGAGGCGGTCACAGGACCGGAGAGCAAACGGCCCTCCGATCGCGCGTCAGAGACGAAACCGCCGCCCATCGCCGCCAAGTGAGTTAGGCTCGGCCGGGATGCAGGCCCAGGGGTATCGGGTCACGCTGGAGCACCAGGCGGGCCATTGGTGGTACCGCTCGCGGCGCGAGCTCTGGCTGCGAC
>DATMZL010000911.1:0-4290 GCA_035607075.1 Polyangia bacterium | reverse complement strand
CCAGCACCGACAGCGTCTCGCTGCCGAACGCGACGACGTCGCCCTCGCGCACCAGGCGATCCGCGCCCTCTGCGCCCGCGTCCGCCGACACGATGATCGTGCTGCCGACCCGCTCGCGGTGGAGCCACGCCGCCGTCACGTGGTCGGCGTGCACGTGCGTCTCGAGCGTGTGGCGCAGCGTCAGCCCCAGCTCGCGCACCAGCGCCGCATCGCGCGCGTACTGCTCGAACACAGGATCGATCAGCACCGCCTCGCGCGTCGCGGGGTCCGCCAGCAGGTACGTGAAGGTCGACGAACGCGAATCGATGAGCTGGCGGAACAGCATGGCGGCATCAAAGGATCAGTCGCGCGCGTCGCGCGGGCTACCCGGACCGTCAAATTGAGCCATTTCCTGAGCCGTGGCGCTGAATTATCGCTACTGTTTTCCTGGGGTCGGAGCCGCGGGTTCGGGGAAGGCCACTAAATTTAGACATCTGTCTTTTTTAGTAGACACAGATTCCCAACCCTGGTGAGATGCGGCTGTGTTCGACCCGATGGTCATCCTCAGCGGCGCCGGCGTCGGTTTCGTCGTCGGGCTGACGGGCATGGGCGGCGGCGCCCTGATGACGCCGATCCTCGTGCTGCTGTTCGGCATCGAGCCGCTGACCGCCGTGTCGAGCGACATCGTCGCGTCGATGGTGATGAAGCCCATCGGCGGCGCCGTTCACTTGAAGCGCGGCACCGTGCACAAGCCGCTGGTGAAATGGCTGATGATGGGATCGATCCCGACGGCGTTCCTGGGCGTGCTGCTGCTGCGCAAGGTGGGATCGGGCGTCGGGCTGCAAGGTGGGGTGAAGGTCGCGCTCGGCGTCGCGCTGCTGGTCGTCGTCACGGGCTTGATCGTCAAGCCGCTGCTCAGCGCGCGCCACAAGCCCGGCGACAGCATCATTCCGTTCGTGGTGAAGCCGGTGCCGACGCTGCTGATCGGCATCCTGGGCGGCCTGATCGTCGGCATCACGTCGGTCGGGTCCGGATCGCTGATCATCATCATGCTGATGATGCTCTACCCGCGCATGCGGCTGTCCGAGCTGGTCGGCACCGACCTCGTGCAGGCGGTTCCGCTCGTCACCAGCGCGGCTGTCGGCCACCTGCTGTTCGGCAGCTTCAAGCTGGGCATCACGTCGGCGATCCTGATCGGCAGCGTCCCGGGCGTCTTCCTGGGCGCGCGGTTCTCGTCGCGCGCGCCCGACTATCTGATCCGGCCGGCGCTGATCATGGTGCTGCTGCTGTCGGGGCTGAAGCTCGTGGCCGTCTCCAACAAGGCGCTCGCGTCGATCGCGCCGGTCGTCATCGTCGGCGGCGTCGGGTACATGCTGTGGGCGTGGCGCCGGGCGCGGCGGCTGCGGGCGGCGTATGCCGGCGGACAGGTCCACAGCGACGGGGTTTCCATCGGTATCACCCCTGCCCCGTCCGGGCCGGTTGCGGCGGACCGCACCGGCGCCTGACCGCCGCCGCCGGCGCAACGGACTGCGCCACCACCGGCCATTCACGGTCATGAGCCGTCCCGGTCGCGCGCTTGGACTGTCGCTGACGCTCACGCTGGCGGCCTGCTCGTCGGGGATGATCGGCGGCGCATCGCCGGGGACGGGCGGCGGCGGTGATGCGGGCACGACGGGTTCGGCTGGTAAGGGCGGTACGACCGGAAAGGCGGGCAACGGGGGGGACCACCGGGAGCGCCGGTAATGCGGCACCGACAGGCGCCGCGGGGACAACTGGAGCCGCCGGCAACATGGCCACCGCCGGCACCACGGGAGCGGCCGGCGTCACCGGCGCGGCGGGCGCGCCCGCCACCGGCGCGATCCCCGATCGCCTGACGACCTCCGACGTCACCGTGCCCGCCGGCGTGAAGGCGGGCGTCCGCAACTATCGGATCTGGGGCGCCAGCATGCTCAAGGTGGCGCCGCTCTACACGGCGCCGCTCGCGAACTGCGGCACCCTGCTCTGCTACACGAGCGGCACCGCCAGCGCGCCCAACGCCCGCGCGGTCCGCCTGGACGCCGGCGACAAGCTGGCGGCGGCGATCGATCTCGGCGCCGGGCTCGAGTGCCGCGGGATCGCGGCCGAGCCCGATGGCCACTTCGCCGCGCTGCTGTGGGACAACACGAACGACAAGATCTACGTCCGTCGCTTCGACATCGCCGGCACGCAGGGCTGGTCGACCGAGCTGACCAACAGCGACAACCACCCGACCGACTTCGGCATCGGCGAGAGCCGGCTCGAATTCGGCGGCGATCGTTACGGCGCCTACTACCACGTTCACTCCGATTCGGGCCACGAGGGCGACACGCTGAAGTTCACCGCCGCCGCGACCGGCGCGCAGACGACGCAGTGGAGCTGGGGCTGCTCGCACAGCATGAGCGACCTCCTCAGCTATCACCCGCAGGCGGCCAGCTTCCTGCCCGTGTGCGTGACCGACTGCTATCCGGGCACCGGCAGCGGCGACTTCGCGACCGTCGCCATCGGCGGCGTCTACACGGACAACCGCAACAAGGTGATGAGCGTCGACGCCGGCTGCAACGGCAGCGTCGCCGGCGAGCTGGGCGGCGCCGCGATCGCGCCCGTCGGCTGGAAGGTCACCTTCAACGCGCACCAGGCGCCCGTCGCCATGGGCGACTCGTCGTACAGCACGATGACGATGAACCAGGACATCGCGTTCGCCGCCATCGACGCCAGCCACAAGCTGTCGGGTGGCGTCGCGTGGCTGACGACCACGCCCGCGAACGAAGCCGACTCGGGGATCGCGCGCTGGCAGCCCGAGGACGACGCGGCGGAACAGTACCTGGTCGGCTGGATGGAACCCGGAACGACGGCGGCCTACAAGCTGGCGCGCGTCGGCGCGGCCGGCAACTTCCTGGAGGGACCGACCGACGTTGCGTCGCGCGCGAAGTGGGGACAGCGCGACGATCCGTTCCGCGTGCACACGAACCGCGACGTCGTGTGGGGTTGGTTCGACGCCGCCGGCGCGACCACGCTGCACATCGCGCGCGTCCGCTCGGGCGGGACCGCGCAGTGCGCGGCGTTCTGAGACGCTGACGCGCGCCGCGCGCTCAGGGCCGGTCGTCGACGGTGGGCGCCGGCAGCACGACGCCGGTGGGCGGCAGCGTGGCGTCGTCGTCGACCGGCTTCGCGCGATGGCGCCGATGGGGACGTCCCGTCTCGTCGTGCCCGCTCGCGCCGGTCGGGCGCGGCGCCGTGTTCGCAGCGGGCGCGGGCGCCGCGACGGCCGGCGGCGTGATCGCGGCCCGCGGGGTAGGCGCTGGCCGGGGCACGGCAACAGCGACGGTGCTCGACGCGACCCGCGATTCACGGCGCGAGCCCACCGCGAACGCGATCGTGAACACCGTGGCGACCAGCCCGGCGACGGCAGCGGCGCGCCAGAACCTGAGCGCGCGCGGCGCCAGGTCCGTCTTTGCGACAGGCGCCGCCCGAACCACCGGTCGCGCCACGTGAGCCACCGGTCGCGCCACGTAGGCCACCGGTTGCGCGGGTGACGGGCGCGCCGCGGGCGACTGTCGCGGCCCTTGTGTCGTACGCGCCCCGTGCAGTGCAGATGCCGCGTGAGCCGCAAGCGCCACGTGAGCCGCAGGCGCCACGTAAGCTGCAGTCACCCGCCGGTGCGCCGCAGCCTGCGACGCGAGCGACGGCGGCGGCACGACCGGCGTTTCTTCCTCGAGGCTCTCCGCCGGCACTTCGATCGTCGGGAGCGAGTGCGGATCCTTCGACGGCGTCGCCGCCGACGCGCCCTGCTGCGCGCTCCGGCGCAGGCAGCGCTCGATGATCGCCTGCCGCTCGGCGCGCTCTGCCGCGAATGCGAGCGATACGGCCTTGCCCAGGTTCCGTCCGTGCGAGTCCGCGCTGCCGACCAGCACGCGCTCGAGATCCGTCTCCATCTCGGCGGCCGTCTGATAGCGGCGCGCGGGGTCGGCCTCCAGCGCGCGCGCGCAGATCGCGTCGAGCTCGGTGGGCACATCGTCGCCCAGCACCGGCAACGGCGACATCAGCCGCCCCGACACCAGATGGCTGATGATCTCGACCTCGGTCTTGCCGTGCCACATGCGGCGCCGCGCCAGCATCTCCCAGAGCATCACGCCGACCGAGAACAGATCCGCGCGCCGATCGACGGTCTCGGCCTGCAGCTGCTCCAACGCCATGTACGCGAGCTTACCCTTGAGCATTCCCGGCCACATCTTGTGCTGCACCGCGCGCGTCTTCGCCACGCCGAAGTCGACCAGCTTGACCTGCCCGTCGTAC
>DATMZL010001402.1:0-2332 GCA_035607075.1 Polyangia bacterium | reverse complement strand
ACGAGGAAGTGCGCGGTGGCCTTGGCGATGTCGGGCTCGGGCAGGGCATTGCGCTCCACCGCTTCCGGCAGCGGCAATGCCTTCGCGCGCGCAGGCGAGCCCGCATACACGATGCTTGCGAGGCGCGTGCCGCCATCGCGGCGATCGTTGATCGCGAAGGTGCCCTTGCTCCCGGCCGTGCCGTCGATCACGAGATCGGTGCGCTGTCCGGGCGCGAGGACCAGCACGCCGCCGGGAATGGGATGCGGCGCGGTCGACTGGCCGTCGTACGTGACGACGATCGGATCGTGCCCGTCGAAGGCGAGGCTGAAGATGCGCGCGGAGGCGGCGTTCACCAGCCGCAGGCGCACGCGCTCGTTCGGGCGCAGCGCCAGCTTGCGCGATGCGTCCGCGGCGACCCCGTTGATGGTGATGGTGTTGCCGATGCGCCCGCCGCTGCCGAAATCGAGCACGCGGCCGTAGTCCTCGATGGGCTTGTTCGCCTTGTCGAGCTTGAAGTCGCTCAGCACCCACAGCTCCTCGCGATCGACCGGGAGCGGCTTGTCCTCCTCGACCACGATCGGGCCGTAGAGGCCGCGCGGCACCTGCTCGAAGCTCGACTGGTGCGGGTGGTACCAGTAGGTGCCCGAATCGGGGACGATGAAGTGGTAATCGAACTTGTCGCCGACACGCACGGGCGCCTGCGTGACGTGCGGCACGCCGTCCATGGCATTGTCGAGGCGGATGCCGTGCCAATGCACCGTGGTTACGTGCGTCAGCTCGTTGCGCAGGCGAACGTCGACCGTTTGCCCCTTCTTGAACCTCAGCAGCGGGCCGGGGCACGCGCCGTTGAAGCTCCACACCTCGGTCTGTGCGCCATCGCGAATCGCCTGGCGCGTGACCGCCGCGCGCAGCTCGAACGGTGACGCCGCGGCGGTGAAGCCCGGCCGGGGCAACGCGAGGGAGCCCAGGGTGGCTCCTGCGGACTGCAGAAATGCGCGGCGGGTGATGCCCATCTGGAGCGCTCCGGAGATCGAGATTCGCGATTCACAAGGAAAACGCGGAAGCGCCTCCCGGGGCTTGCGCAAGATCAAAGCCCGGTGGCGAATTTCCGACGACACGAGTCGTCCTCGTCCTACCGGAAGATGGGACAGCATGGGTGGGCGCGCGCCTTCGAGGGGACTAGATTCGTTTCCACACACAACCCATCGACGAGACGCAACATGAAACAACGAGCCACGATCCGCCGCGCCAAGCTTCCCCCGATCCTGGAGATCGACGAGTTCGGTCTTCCCGTGAACGAGCGCGAGACCTGGCAGCGCCCGCGCTGGTCCGCGGACGGCGAGATCCCCGAGGTCCGCCTCGAGGACTGGCCGACCGAATTCGACGACTGAGGCTGAACAGACTACTGGCGCGGGCAAACGGGTTGCTCCGCGAAGGATCGAACGGTGAACCCGATCGATTCGCCTGGAGGATGGCCATGAACCTGCCCAAGCCTGTTTACCTGCTGCCCGCGCTCGTGCTGTCGCTTGCGGCAGCCACTACCCTCGCCGCGACGAGCGCACCCGCCGGCGGCATTGCCCGCAGCAACGTCGCGGCGCCCGGCACCGCGGCGCGGTCGACGACCACCGGCACGTCGAGCAGCACCACCGCGACGACGCCGGCCGCAACGACATCGCAGGCGGGTGGCTGCGCCGGTAGCGGCGGCAGCACCTGCACCACGGCGACCACCGGCACGACGTCGGCGACCGGCACGACCTCGGGCGTCAACACCGTGACGACGGATCCGGCAACCAGCCTGATGGGCGGCTCCGTGGATGCGGCGCCCGCGACCACCGCCAGCACCGGCACGACGACCCCGGGCAGCAACACCTCGACGGGCACCGCCACCGGCGCCACGCCCTCGAACGTGACCACCGTCGATACGACGCAAAGCCAGTCGTCCTTCGACCGCAATTCCAGCTTCGCCAACGATAGCGGCAACCGCGAGCTCGGCACTTCCCCGGGACAGACGTCACCAGGCACCGCCGACGCGACCTCCAGCCTGGGCGTCCCGGCCGATGCCGCGACCCTCGGCATCAACGGCACCACCAACTCGGGGCTTCCCGCGACGGCCACCGGCGGCGCCGATACCACGACCCTCGGCGGCGTCGGCACCCTGGGCCGCGGCGTGGTGAGCGATCTCGGCGTCGTGGGCGGTGGCGGCGTGGCGGGCGGGGGCGTGAACGTGAACGTGAATCCCTCGAGCACCACCGCGATCGCGAACACCGCGCGCACGCCGACGCCGCTCTTCGACGATGCGGCGCGCCGTGGCAGCGCGCAGGTGAAGCGCCAGACGCTGGAGCGCAGCTCG
>DATMZL010001533.1:0-2784 GCA_035607075.1 Polyangia bacterium | reverse complement strand
CGACGCTCGCCCGGAGGGCACGGCTCGCGCGGCGGGTCTCGGTCATCGCGCCCTCTCTACTTCTCGGGGAATTCCGTCCAGCCGTCGTACCAGGCAGAGCCGGGCGTAGTCGCCGGATCGACCGCGCCCGCATACGTCGCCGTCGTATCGAACGGCGCCGGCGGCGTCGCCTTGCCGGTCACAGCACCCGCGTTGCCCGGGATGTAGCTGGGCTGGCTCGGGATGACCGCCACGTTCAGCCCCGCCTGGAACATCGGGTCCATCGTCGTGATGTTCATGCGCGCCGGGTCCATCAGCGCGCCGGCTTCGTCGAAGCACTTATCGTTGCTCGGGACGTTCGGGGCCATCACGATCGGCGGAACCGTGCAGCTTCCGTCGGCGGCCGGCCTGGGGGGGAGTTCCATCTGGGCGAGGGGCCCGCCGAAAAACACGCTGCTCTCGATGCTGATCTTCGTCGGCCAATCGACGTTCGGATTGTTGTCATCCGCGGTGGCATCCACATCGAGCGAGCCCCCGGACGTGGCGTTGCCAAAACCGTAGACGATGAAGTTTCGCAGCTTGTACCAGGTGCCGCGCCGCAGATGCAGCCCGATCGTTTGATTGGGGTTTTGACCGATCACCGTCGCGTTCCAGATCTCCGGATTGGCGCGCGGGCTCACCGTTTCGGTGGAGACGTAGTTGTCGGCTTCGAAACCCTTGTCGCCGCGACCGTACGCCTCTTGGGCGATCAGGAACTGGACCTTGCCGCGCCAACCCTGGTCCCAGTCGAGCTGGTCGTCGGTATTGCCCGTGAGGACGATGTGGTCCATGCCGACGGTGCCGCCGAAGATCTCGATGCCGTCGTCGAAGCCCTGGTGGACGTGAACGTAGCTGATGTGCGTCTGCGTGCCGCAACCGCCCATGGTCAGCCCATTCAGCTCGTTGTTCGCGCCGATGATGTAGCCGGCGAACTGGATGCGGACGTACGTGAGATCGCCGCAGTTCCAGGTGTCGTCGAGGCCGCCGTATTGGCCCCGGGTGTCGTTGGCGGGGATCCCCTCGATCACCTGCTGGAAGTATCCCGGCGCGTCGCACGCCGCCGTGCTGGTGTCCGCGTCGCCGATGCAGGTGCCACTGTTGATCGACGCCTTGCCCAGCAGAACGACGCCCGCGAACGTGTCGCCCGGCGTCCGCTGTCCGACGGGCGCGTATGACGTGAACGTAATCGGAGACGTCGCCGTTCCGACGGCCACGAGCCGGCCGTTGCGCGTCGAGATGAGCGCGGCGGGGCTGGTGGGCGACCCGTCGCCGTAGATCGTCGAGCCCGCGGCGATCGTCAGCGTCGCGATCGACGCGCCGCCGTCGATGTGAATCTTCTGCTTGAGCACGTACGAGTTGCACGCCCAGTTGGTGTCGGTCGAAATATCCGTCGCCACCTCGATGAAGTCGTTACGACAGGCGCCGCTGCCGCTGCCGCCTGTTCCGCCGGTGCCGGTCGAACCCGCGCTGTCGGTTCCGCCGGTGCCGCTCGTGCCGGGCGTTCCGGTGCCGCCCGTCGAGTTCCCCGTGCCACCGCTGCCGCTGCCACCGCCGCATCCCATTTGCGAGCTGCCCAAGGTGAATGCGAATGCGATGGCGCCAGCTCCCAAGGTGAATGCGCCGATACGAATGCCACGGTTCATGAGTCGCCCTTCGTTCATGTTCGTTTTGTCCTCTGTCAATATTCGAAGCCGAGACCCAGCGTGATCGTGATTCCCGGCGAGAGCTCCTGCGAGACGAGCGGTCCTTGTTTGAGAACGCGCTTCTGAAAGAGCAGGTTCTTCGCGCGCAGCTTCACTCCAACGTCTTTGGTGATCCCCCAGCTGCCGACCAGATCCAGCGAGTGAAACGCTTGCTCCTCGATGTCCGGTAGAAATTGATCCGCTGCGCGAACGCCCACGTCCGTGATTCTTGGCCCGACGACGTTATAGACGAGCCCGAGTGACAGTTTCCTTTCGGGAACCGCATACCTCAGTGACAAGTTGATGACGTAAGGCGCCTGACCCGCCAGGCGCCGCACCGACTGGGTGGCGCCGGTCTCGTTCAGTTCGATCCTGGAATGGATGAGCGACATGTTGCCGCCCAGGCTGAATCGGCGGAGCATTCGCCCGAGGCGCGCGAGGTCGCTGCGGAGCTCCAGCTCCGTGCCGAAGCTCGTG
Organism: Polyangia bacterium; assembly: GCA_035607075.1. Lineage (GTDB taxonomy): Bacteria > Myxococcota_A > Polyangia > Fen-1088 > Fen-1088 > JADGRB01. Next base: position 607 of record DATMZL010001533.1, on the reverse strand, counting down.
GCCCCTTTGGCGTTCTGATAGATCGAGTCCTGCGTGCTCGGGTCGAGGATCTGCAGCTCGATCGGATCGATGAACTTCTTGTAGAAGGCCGAGACGGCGGCGACCTGTCCCTCGCCGAAGAACCACTCCCAGCGCAGGTCGGCGTTGTGAATCTTCGCGGTCTTGAGATCCGGGTTGCCGATGATCTTCCGGTCGCGAAGAAAGTCGTAGTAGTCGTAAGGGGCAAGCTCGCGCACCTGGGGACGGCTCACCGTCATCCCGTACGCGGCCCGAAGCAGCATCGCCTCGCTGATCGCATACTTGAGCGCGGCACCGGGAAGCAGGTTGGAGTCGGTCCGATCCGTCCGGTTCATCGCCAGCTTCTCGGGTGTGTTGTCCTCGGGGAAGGGGCTCCGCGACTGAACCTGCTGCGAGAGAACCTCGAGCCTGGCGCCGCCCGAGGCTGACAGCCGACCGACGATCGGAGTTTCGATCGACGCGAACCCGGCGTAACCGCGCTGGCTGGCGGTGTAGCTGTCCTTCTCGTTCGTGAAATCGACGACCCGGACCAGCGGTCCGATCCCGGCCGGTCCAAACAAAGACTCGGCGTCGGCCGTGTACGCCGTCA
>DATMZL010001382.1:0-4451 GCA_035607075.1 Polyangia bacterium | reverse complement strand
CCAGCACGTCGGCCAGCGAGCGCCATCCGTGGTCGGCGATCTCGGAGCCCAGCACCGTGAACACGTTGGCCGGGGCGAGATCGCTCTCCTCGGCGACGCCGCCGCTGGCGGTCACGACCTTGAGCCGCAGCAGCGCCTCGAGGTTGATGTCGCCGTAATCGCCGCCGTCCATGTCCGGCGTCGGCCCAGGTGGGTTCGGGTTCGGTGCCGGCGGCGTCACCGCCACGGGTGCAGGAGCGACCGGCGGAGTGACGACCGGCGGCAACGGACGCGGCGCAGGCGGCGGTGCGGCAGGACGCGCCGGCACCGGCGCGGGCGGCGGCGGGGGCGGCACCGCCTCGGGCGCGGGCGGCGGCGACGCCACGTCCTGCCCTGCATCCTGGGCCGCCGCTGTCCGGGCGCCGGCGAGAGCCAGCACCGTCGCTGCGATGGCCGCGGCTCGGACCGATCGTCGCATGGAGGAGGTCGGGGTCGATCCGGTTCGCGACTTAGAAAGTCGTTTCGGGGCAGGTCGACGCGGCGATGCAGTCGTAGACCTTCTTCTCGACGAAGAGGCCGTTCTCGATCACCCACCACGCCGCGCGGCCCGTGACGTTACCGAGAGCGTCGAGGTCGACCGGGCCGCTCGCGCCGTCGTAGTTCACGGGGCTGCCTGCGGCGAGCAGGTTCACGCCCGTCGTGAGGCTGGTGACGCCGGAGCCGAACTTCGTGCCCGCCGTGTCATTGAGCTGGGTCATCGCGGTGCGGACCAGATCCGGCGTCGGCGCGGCGGTCAGCGTCGGGTCGGCGAACCAGGCCTTGGCGACGGCGGCCATCGCCAGGATGGTCGAGTCGTACGCCTGCGCCTCGTAGGCGGCGGGCGGGAACGCGGTCATCGCCTGCTCGGCCGCGGCGAACGCCAGACCCGACGCCGTGTTCTCGTAGGCGACCGGCGAGACACCCTCCTGGCCGTCGGCGCTGGTGCCCAGCGCGACGAGGATCGTGTTCCGGCGGAACGAGCCGTCCTGGAACATCGGGATCTTCCGGCCCGACGTCTTGTAGGCCTTGATGAACGGGATGGCGACGTTGGTGAGCGCCTTGTTGTAGATGAGGTCGGTCGTCGCGTCCGTCATGGTGCCGGTCATGTTGTCGGTGATCTGGAGGATGACGTTCGTGTAGCTGAACGTCGTCGGGTCGGTGCCGGGATCGAACGTCACCGTCTCGGGGATGAAGGGCGCGGTCGAGGGCGCCTTGGCGGTGAAGCTGGTGATGTCACCGTTGATGCTGCTCGCGGTCGAGCTGTCGTTGGTGCCGACCCAGGTGATCTTCACCGTACCGTCGCCGTTGATGTCGCCGTTCATGCCGGCGCCCTTGGAGAAGATCAGCCCGTAGCGGATGTTCGACAGGTTGCTCGACACCTGGCAGGTGCGGAAGAACCAGTTGCCCGCGTCCTGCAGAGCGGCCTGCTTGACGGGATCGGTGTCGGTCTTGGTCGCGTTGTTCAGGTCGCCCGAGGTGGCAGAGAACGCGATGACCGGGATCGGCGTGTTGCCGGTCGTGTAGTTGTACATGTTGCCGCCGGTCGCCGCGCCGGACGCCTCGGAGATGACGACTGGCGCGCCCGCGGCCGCGAACGTCGCCATCGACGCCAGGCCCATCGCCTGGTTCGAGGCGGTGTCCATCATCGAGAGCTTGAACTTGATCGGCCGGGTCGAGTTCGACGCCAGCATCGCGGCGTTCATCTGCGTCACGGCCAGGTTCACCGCGGTGATCCAGTCGTCGTTCGCGTTGACGCCGGTGCGGGGCATCATGGCGCCGATCGTGATCTCGACGGCGGCCTGCCTCATCATCGTGCCGCCAGTGCCCATCGAGCCGGCCATGCCGGTGACGTCGGTGCCGCCCGCGCTGCTGCCGGCCATGCCGCCGCCCATGCTGCCCGCCATCCCCATACCCGTGCCGGCCGTGCCGGTCGCGCTGTTGTGGCCGCCGTCGCTGCTGCAGCTGGCGCCTCCGAACATTCCGAAGGCCGATCCGCTCACGAAGAGCACCCCAATACTCACCCGAAAAAAAGTGTTTGCCATGACACTTCAGGCTTCGGATGCTCCTCGCGTCGACTTTAGAAACTTGCTTGATGGTTTTCGTCAGAGGTCCGCGAGAGCGTCGGCGTTTTGACAATCGGATCTGACGAGTCCACTATGTGGCGGACTTTTGATACGCGCGATCACGTCACGGGGGTGGCGGTCGACGGTCGGTGCGGCGGTTGTCATCGCGATGGCAGCCACGATCCTGGCGCCGCCGATTCGAACCGCTCGAGCTCAGGCCGGTGCACCCGCCCTTTACGTCTTTCTCCAGCTCGACACCAAGTCGAGCATTCTCGAGAAGACGCTGCAGGCGCGGCTGCCCGGCCTGACCGTCACGGTGTTCGGGCGGTTCCGGGATTTTCAGGACGCGTTCGCCACCAAGCCACCAGCCGCCGTCCTGGCGGTGTCTCCTCTGCTCGAGCAAGAGCACCAGAAGGTGACTCTGCAGGGGGTTCGGGCCGGAAAGGACTGGGAGCCCTACGTTCTTGTGTCGGTGGGGCCGATGAAGTCCGTTGACGGGAAAACCGTGGGCATCGTCGATCTCTTTGGCCACGACGGCACCCAGGCGTTCGCCGCTAGCTTGCTCAAGACAAACGACGTGAAGACGAAACGGGTCGCGAAGATGGAAGACCTGCTGCCGCTGATCGAGTTTTCGGCAGCCGACGGCATCCTGATTCCGGCCGCGGGCGTGAAGCGCCTGACCGAGCGCACGCGATTGCCGCTCGCGGTGCGCGAGCTGCCAAACGGCCGCTTCGGCCTTCCCGCCATTGGCATCGTCGATCCGTCGGCGCGCGATTCTGTCGTGCGTCTGATCCAAGCACTGGATGCACCGACGCGCGGCCTGCTGGGCGTCGAAGGGTGGGAGGTGAAATGAGCGGCCGCCTTGCTCCCACCACGGCGTGCGCGTTGCTCTCGCTGTCGCTGTTCAGCTGCACGACGACCGGCGGCGGCGGCGAGAACGTGGCGGTCGCGCCCGCGCAGCCGATCGTCGACCCGGCGCCCCGCCCCGGCGCACCGGTCGTGCTGATCGCGATGCCTTCGTCCAGCGAGTTCGTCGACGTGCGGCGGACGCTGGTCGCCGAGATCCGGAAGAACTTCAACGTGTCGACCTACGTGGTCGCTCCGTCGACGAGCAGCAAGGACTTCGGCGACGTGCTCGCGAAGGTCGCCCCGAAGTGCGTCGTCGTCATGAACAACGGCACGGTCAATCTGCTTCGCGAAGTGCAGCACGCGCGGGCGAGCGCCGGGCCGGTGCCGCCGACGGTGGTGGTGATGAGCTCGTTCCTCGAGGAGCTGCGCCCCACCCTGACCAACGCCACCGGGATCGCGTACGAGGTCCCCGGCGTGACCGCCTTCATCAACCTCCGATCGATCAGCCGCGCGCCGCTGAAGCGCGTCGGCGTGGTCTATCGACCGCTGTTCCGCAGCTTCATCGAGCGCCAGGAGCGGCTGGCGGCGCGCGAGCAGATCGAGCTCGTGAAGACGGAGCTGCCGAAGGACTTCAGCGCCGACCAGCTGCGCGCCGCGCTGCAGGGCCTGCTCGTCGACAAGCACGTCGACGCGCTGTGGATGCTCAACGACAACGGCTTGATTCGCAGCCGCGAGTTCCTGGACCAGAGCTGGCGGGCCGTCTTGCGCGACACGCGGGTGCCGTTGATCGTCGGGGTCCCGAACCTGATCGACGCGCAGAGTCCGCTCGGATCGATCGCGGTCGTTCCCGATCACGACGCCCTGGGCCTTCAGACGGCGAACCTGATCTTCGATCTGTCGTCCGAGGGATGGCAGGCGCAGACCCACGACGTGGAGCTGCCGCTGTCGGTGAAGACCGTCGTCGACGTCAAGCAAGTCAGCGGAACCGTCGGCCTCAAAGACGACGCCCTCCGTCACATAGATAAAGCCGTCGAATAGTCGTTCAGTAGTCGTTCAAGTTGCTCGCGGTTCCGCCCGTTAATTCGGAGAGGCGGAATGAGCGAAGGCGGCACCGTCGTCAGGATGCGGATGAGCACTGGTCTTCGGGCCAAGCTCGTGCGCGCCATGGTCGTGACGCTGGTCGGCGTCACTGGCGCGACGGTGCTCACCGTTGGCTACATGAATTACCGCAGCGCCCGCGCGACGCTGGACACCATCGAGACGCAGATTCGCCAGAGCATCGCGCGCAAGGGACAGGGGCTGGCCACCAACCACGCGCTCGCGCTGCGCAGCCTGGTCGCCGACAACGCGTTCGGTGACGTCGCCCGACTTGTCGAACGATCGGTGCAAGAGGACGACGAGATGCTGTACGGCCTGTTCCTCGGCGCCGACGGCAAGGTGTGGACGTACGTGCCGCCGGCGGGCCTGGTGCGCGAGAAGCACGCCCGCTCCGACTACCGAGAGCTCGGCATCGATCCGGCC
>DATMZL010000493.1:0-2108 GCA_035607075.1 Polyangia bacterium | reverse complement strand
GGTGGTGCACGCGGACCACGGCGGCGCGGCGGCCTACGTCCCGGCCCCCTGGCGGCTCCCGGTGCAGGCGTCCCACGCCGAGGGGCCGTATGGCCTGTTGCGCCCGATCGTCGCGCCACGGGCCGCGGCGGACGTGCTGGCGAACATTCTGTACGGCCAGCAGACACTGAGGAGCGACGACTTACGGCGGGTCTTGCCGCAATCAGTCGAGGCGCTGAGTTGGCCGACGCTCTGGCCGCAGTGGGCGGCGTGGATACGGGAGGGGCTGTGAGCGACGACCACAGTACGGGGATTCGTGTCTACGACTACCGGTTGCCCGATGGCACGCAGTTGCTCGTCGTGGGCGTCGTGTTCGACGGGGAAGAACTCACGCGCCTGCCGGGGCCGTGGGTGAGCCGGTTGCGCGCGCTGCTCCAGAAGGTCGAAGCCGAGTACCCCGGCCGCACCGGGACCGATGAGGGGATTGACGCCGTGCAGAAAACCCAGATCGCCAGTGGCCGGGTCAGTCCCGGCAAGGAGTCGTTGAACTGATGGCGAAGACCAAGAGACGCCCCACACGAACCCCGTCGTGGAAGCAGCGGTATACGGTGCTCCTCCGCACCACGACGCGGGACAAAGCCGCCGCAGCCGAGACCATTACCGACTTGCGCGACCGGCTCGCCAGCGCGCACGAGACCGTCACTTCGGTCGTGAACGACAAACTGACCGAGGAGAACTTCGTGCGCCGGCTGAAGGCGCTTGAGCAGGGCGTCGGCATGATCGACTACGTGCTCGACATCCTGAGCCACTTGCAACCCCCCGGCTTTCCGGGCGTCAATCGCGGCGCGCCGGCCCCCAAGATCACGTTTTCCACGCACAAGGACACCTAATGGGCGACCATAAATTCAATCCGTTCGCGCGCGGTACGCAGGTCCCCCCACCCGAGTTGGAGGTGCGCGATGCGTTCGGGCGCGTGCTCCATCCGGGCGATACGGTCGCCTTGGCGAAACCGTCCGGGATGATGCCGTTCCGGGTGGCCGAGATTCGGCCCAACCTGGACCCGGCGGCGCCCCCGCACTCGATGCGCGTGACCCTGCTCATCCATCTGCCGATGACCGTCCGTGCGGGCGTGCCGGTGGCGGAACTCGTGCGCCTGCTGACGGCGGCCGAAGCGGGGCTCACGGTGAAGGACGAGACCAAGAGCGATGAGAAGGCGACCGAGGTCGCGCTTGACGACGCGCCGACCGAGGCGTAAAGGCGGCATGACGTGGTGATGCTGCCGCTCACGGACGGTCTGATGCGAACGACCCATTTTGACCATGAAATGGCGGCACTGGCCGACCGTCACTACTCGCGCCGTACCGTAGGAGCTCGACAGTTCCTTTACAGCGGGCGAAAACTCGTCTTGCGGAATACCGAGGGCACGGTGTTATTTGCGTGGATCTATCCCGACGCGACGATGCGCATGGACGGACAAACTGGGTACAACTGCGCGATTTTCCGCAATGAATCTACGCGCCGAGCCAGTGACATTATCCTCGAGGCAGAGCAGGCCGCGTTTGCCAAATGGGGGCCGAATCGGTTGTACACCTATATCGACCCGGCCAAGACTAAGACGATTAAACATCACGGACAACGGATCGTGTGGTTTGCCTACCGGAAAGCTGGCTGGAAACCCTTAGTGTGGCTCGATGGTCGTCCACGACTGTCGCAGGCGGGACAGCATTTGCTCGTGAAATTACATCACAGGCACAATCCACTTGCGATAGCGCCGACCGAGGCGTAAAGTGACGCCTGAAAGAAGAAAGGCCCCAAGGATGGTGTCCTTGAGGCCGGGCTCGACCTAGTTGCAGTAGGGCAAGCGGCTCGAAAGCTGACGCCATCCTACCAAAAACCGGCCAAGCCTGCACATCAATCACCGCGGTTGCCGTTTCCTGCCGTAAAACGGTCCAGACAGAGCGGAATGAGGATTCTCCCGGGCTTTTTCCTCCGCGACCCGATCTGGCTGTCCCCGGTGTCGTGTCAACCGGATCGACAGAATGCTTTTTTTTCTCCGCCACAGAATCAGCCGACAGGGCTTGATCGGGGAAAAAAGCCCGGATTTCTTAGAGGAGGCGAGCGATGACGGC
>DATMZL010001371.1:0-2326 GCA_035607075.1 Polyangia bacterium | reverse complement strand
CTCGTCAGCGAGCACGGGCACCGGCGCGCTCTGTCGACGCTGCGGCTGAAAGTGATGCTGATGCTCTTCATCAGCGCGCTCGTGATCGCGCTGTCGCTGCTGGTGGGCGTCTTCGCCGCGCGCATCTTCCACCAGATCAATCCGGCCACCGCCGCGGAGCTGGAGTGGAAAGCCCGGCGCGGCGCGACCGAGCTGGCCGAGGCCGCTGCGCTAGGGATCGCGATTCACGACCAGCCGATCGTCGAGCGATCGTTCGGCGAGTACCGTGGCAACGCCGACGTCGTCCGTATCGTGGTCGTCGACGAGACGGGCGCGCCGCTGGCGTCGCACGGCGAACCGCTCGCGAATGAGAGCGAGCTTTACACAGGACCGGCGGGCGTGGTGCGGGCGACCGACGCGACGCTGAGCGCGTGGGCCCCCGCGAAGATCGAAGGCAACGTCGTCGGAAAGGTCGCCCTGGTCGTCTCGAAGGCGCGCCTTCACGCCGGCGAGCGGCTGCGGCGCGAGATCCTGGGCGCGACCCTGTTTGGCTGCATCGCCGCGTTGATCATCACCCTGTTCTTCGTGAGCGCGTACCTCGGCCCGCTGGTCACGTTGACCCATCACGGCCTCCGCACCGCGCGCGAGATGGAGATCGCCAAGCGGATCCAGACCTCGATCCTGCCGACGCAGACCGGCGTGAAGTCGCTGGAGATCGCGGCGAGCATGATGCCCGCCACCGACGTCGGCGGCGACTACTACGACGTCATCCCCGTCGACGACGGGGCGTGGATCGCGATCGGCGACGTGGCCGGGCACGGCGTCCAGGCGGGCCTCATCATGATGATGGTCCAGAGCGTTGTGGCGTCGGCGACCAAGACGCGACCGGACGCGACGCCCACCGAGCTGTGGAGCGCGCTGAACCGCGTGCTGATCGAGAACGTCCGGGGCCGCATGGGCTGCGACGAGCACGTGACGTTCTCGCTCATGCGTTACACCGCCGATGGTCGGTTCGTGTTCGCGGGCGCACACGAGGACGTCATCATCTGCCGCGCGGACAGCGGCAAGTGCGAGCACATCCAGACCCCGGGGACGTGGCTGGGGATCGACGAGAACTTCAGCAGCACGATTGTCGACACGACCATCGCGATGGGCGCGGGCGACGTGATGGTCCTCTACACCGACGGCATCACCGAGGCCATGAACGCGAAGCGCGAGATGTTCGGGCGGCACCGCCTCGCCGACGTGATCGAGCGCCACCGCTCGGAGTCGAGCGAGGTCATCCGCCAGAAGATCATCGACGCCGTCGCCGAATGGATGGACACGCAGGACGACGACGTCACGGTGCTGGTCGTGCGGTACGAGCCCAAGGGCGCCTCCGTCACCGCCGCCGCGTAAGTTCTTCGCCTCGCCCCCGAAAGGGGGAGAGGCCGACGAGCCGAAGGCTCGGCGGGTGAGGGGGGCCGGCCGGCGAACGCCTTCATTCAGATCGCCGGCTTCGCGAGCTCGGAGTGGCGCGTCGAGATCGAGGCGGACTGCTGCCGGGACCAGCCGCCGTCGTGATCAGGTCGGCGAGCAGCGTCCGGTGGCAGTGCGCCGGATCGGTACACGCGGACGAGCAGAGCAGCGTGACCGTCGCGCCGCCTGCCACCCGGCGCGCGAGGTCGCGGATGCGCCAGAGCTGCGCCGCGCCCCGCATCTCGTCGAGGTAACGCGGGACGTACTCTTCCCAGGGGATGGCCGCGCGCCCCTTGCCGTGGAAATCGTCGAGCAGCGCGCGACTGGGGCCTAGGTCGGGCCACCACTGTTCCCACGGCTCGCCCGCCTTGGCGACGCCGCGCGGTCGGATGCGACAGATGAGCAATCGAAACCCATCGCCGACCTCCGCCGGATCGTTCCAGCGCTTGGTGCGAATCGGCACGCGGTAAGTCTAGCGAGGCGGCCCGCAGAAAGAGCGCGACATCCGAAGGAATCCGAAAGATCTGCGGGGAGCCCGCTTGCGCCGGCAGCTACGCGGCGCTGTACGCGGGCCTCAGCGAGCTTCGCCTCGATCTGCTCGCCCACGTGTCGCTGGAGAACAACGTTCTATTTCCTCGAGCGATCGCGCTCGAGGACGCGCTATCGCTTTAAGCGCTCATGCGACCGTAGAGGTCGCGCTCGTAGAGATCGGCAAGCGCACCCCGGTCCGCCCACGCGGCCACGGCGATCGAGATCCCCATGACACCGTTGTGCCAGAAGGTCGCGCTGCCCAGCGGGTGGATGACGAATGCGAGCACGACGACGAGCGCGCCGACGGCCTCGGTGAGGTATCGCGACCTGTTGTCGTAGGTCGTGAGCATCGCGAACA
>DATMZL010000697.1:0-2431 GCA_035607075.1 Polyangia bacterium | reverse complement strand
CTACGGGTGACGCACGCGCTGATCACGCATACCCACGAGGACCACATCGAAGGCGTGGAGGAGATCCTGCGGCGCACGGGGGCGGTGGTGGTGGTGAGCCCGCGCGAGGCGGAGGCGCTGGCGAGGGCGGGAGGGGCGCGCGTCGACGCGGTGGATCGGCTGGACGTGGCGATCGGGAAATGCGGCGTGCGCGCGCTGGAGACGCCAGGGCACACCGTCGGAGGGACGTGCTATCTGGCGGATGGGTATGTGATTACCGGCGACGTGCTGTTCGTCGGCGGGTGCGGGCGGACGGATTTTCCGGGAGGCAACACGGCCGCGATGTGGGCGAGCTTGCAGCGGTTGATGGCGCTGCCGGAGGAGACGCGGGTGTATCCGGGCCACGACTACGGGGCGACGCCGACGTCGACGATCGCCTATGAGATTCGGGAGAATCCTTACTTGCGCTGCCGCTCGTTCGAGGAGTTCCGCGCGCGGCGCGAGCGCTGAGACGTCTGGAGATCGAGCTCGACGACCGGCAGCTCTCGCAAGGTCGGCCCTCTCCCTAACCCCTAACGAATCCCCACGAAAGTGGGAGTGGATTCGATCGGTTAGTAAGCGACGCGCATCCCAAAACGTGATCTCTTTGGGTTGTCTAGGCTCAAGGAGTCACAGGATGCGCGTCGGAGAGATGGTACGGGAGCTGGTCGATAGTTGCAGCTCGGTAGTGCATGCCGTGCGGTTAACCGCGGTGGTGGTACTCGCAGAAGGGATTATCGGAGCCGGGCGATTGAGCCCGGCGACCATCGGCCGGAGCTTGTCAGGCCGGGCGCTACCGAAGCACGGCATCAAGCGGGTAGATCGGCTGCTGGGCAATCCCAGGATGGTGCGCGACCGACTATTCTTTTTCCTGGCGATCGCGTATCGCCTTCTAAGCGGCTGCACCCGTCCGGTGATTCTCATCGACTGGACCCAGGCTGGGGGTCGACACGTTGCGCTCGTAGCGGCCGTCCCGATCGGCGGTCGAGCGCTGCCGATTTACATCGAGGTTCACCCGCAGAAGAAGCTCGGGAATGCGGCTGTCGAGAAGCGATTCCTGTGCGCCCTCAAGGCCATCATCCCCAAGGAGTGTCGCAGCATTATCGTGAGTGACGCCGGCTTCAAGGGACCGTTCTTCCAGGCAGTGCTGGACCAGGGATGGGATTTTCTTGGCCGTATTCGTGGCACCACGAAAGCTATATCTTCCGTCGGAGAGACGATCTCGAAGGAGCAGTTCTACGGACGTGCTTCGATCACTCCTGTCGAGCTCGGGTCGTTCGGTCTATTCGTGAAGCAGAGAATTCCTTGCCGGCTGGTCCTCGTCCGCAAGCGTCGCCGGCCAGGCCCCAAACGGCCACCGCCCGCCTGCAAAGAGGAGCGCGAGAAGCGCCAAGCAGCGCTCGATCCGTGGCTCCTCGCCACGTCGATGTCGGATGGCGACGCCTCCTCCATCGTTGGCATTTACGCGCGGCGCATGCAGATCGAAGAGACCTTCCGCGACGCAAAAAATCACCGATTCGGGTGGTCCCTGCGCGATGTCCGCCTTTCGACCCCTGAGCGCGTCGCCGTTCTCTTAACCCTCGCCGCGGTCGCTTTTCTCGTCGTCACCCTCATCGGCATGGCCGCTGAACGACGAGGTCTCCACCGCGCCTACCAGGCCAATACCGAAAGACGCCGCGTCCTTTCCTTCCTCGTCCTGGCTACCGCGATTCTTCGAAGAAACTCGCTCGACCCCTGTTCCCGAGACGACCTCCTCACCTCCCTTGTCCTCATCCCCATGAAGGTCAACGCCTCGTGACCGTTCGCGGGGATCCTTCAGCCCCGACCCTCTCCCGAAGACGGGAGAGGGAGTAAGAAGGATTGCAACGTCCGCTCTCCGCCCGACCCTCCGGTCCCCTCCCGTCTTCGGGAGAGGGAGTAAGAAGGATTGCAACGTCCGCCCTCCGCCCCGACCCTCCGGTCCCCTCTCCCGTCTTCGGGAGAGGGCTAGGGTGAGGGCCGGCCTTGCGAGAGCCGACGCCCGCCGTCCGCTCCTACTCGCGAGCGCCGCTCAGCGCGCGGCGGATCAAATTCCGCGGCACCTTCGGCGCCGGCACCCGCGCTCCCCGCCGCGCCCGCGGCGCCGGCGCGCCCTCGTCGAACCAGGTGCGCACATCCTGGTCCAGCCCCACCCCGTGCATGAAGTTGTAGATCGCCTTGCGCAGGCCCGGCCCCAGGCGCGCGTGGTCGCAGCCGGTCGGGTCGATGAACGGCACCTCGTTGCGCGCGAAGGTGACCGGCGCCTCAGGGCCGAGGCGCACGCCGTAGAGCTCGGGGCGCTGCCCGATCGGGCTGTGCGCGGTCGCGGCGAAGCGGTGCCAGAACGCCGACTGGATGCAGCCCTCGGCGAACAGCTGGCGCACACGCTCGAGCG
>DATMZL010001240.1:0-3870 GCA_035607075.1 Polyangia bacterium | reverse complement strand
GGGGCGCGGGCGGCAGCGGTGGCAGCGGCGGCAACGGTGGCAACGCCGGATCCTCGGGCGACGCCGGGAGCGGCGGTGGGACGGGCGGCGCAGGCGGCGTATCGGGAACTACGGGAACGGGTGGCGCGGGTGGAACAGGCGGCGTCGGCGGAACAGGCGGCGTCGGCGGGACTGGCGGCGTCGGAGCCGGCGGCATGGGCGGCACCGGTGGCGCGGGTGGAATGGCCGGCACCGGCGGCGCTGGTGGTGACACCGGCGGTTCGGCTGGCGGCACCGGCGGCGCGTCGGGCGCCGCGGGCACAGGCGGTTCGGCGGGCGGCACCGGCGGCGCGGCGGGCGCCGCGGGCACAGGCGGCGACGGCGGAAACGGCGGCGCGTCGGGTAGCGCGGGCGCTGGTGGTGACACCGGCGGTTCGGCTGCTGGCGCAGGCGGCAACGGTGGCAGCGGCGGCAGCGGCGGATCCGCGGGCGACGGCGGCGCGAGCGGCGGCGGTGGAACCGCGGCCGGCGGCACCGGCGGTACCGGCGATCCGTGATGCCGAGCCGCGCGCGGGACGGCGCGACACCGATCCCGCGTGCCTGAGGCCGGGAGGGGCGATTTCAGCTTCCGCCCGGGCCGAGGCGGTGAAGCATCGTGAAAAGGCTCGTTCGCATCGCGCTGGTCGTCGCGTCGGCGGGCGCATTCGGCGCCGCGTGCGGCAAGCGACCGCTGTCGTCTGACCGCGACGGCGGAACCAGCGGCCTGGGCGGCAGCGGACCGTCGCCCGGAAGAGGCGGCGCACCAGGCGGCGCCGGCGGTGCCGGTGGCCTGGGCGGGACGACCCCGGCCGACGACTGCCGCAATCACGACGTCGACATTCCCGCCGCGACGCTGGCAGGCGCCCTGACGATCGACGGTGTCCCCGCCGATCCGGATCCGAACGCGCGCTTTCTCCTGCGCAACGGACCGAACGATCTCGTCGAGATCCCGTTCCGCGGCGCCTCGTACGCCGTGCGCGTCGCGCCCGGCACTTACGACCTGTTCTTCGCCGCGACGGGCCCGACGGTCGCCGCGCCGGCAAACCAGCTCGCGTTGCTCCGCGCGGACGTTGCTGTCGGACCCGGCGGTACGACCACGCTGGACATCGACGTCTCATCGACGACCGTCGCCGGCGTCATCACCGTCAACGGCGCCGCGCTGGCCGCCGGTGACGCCGTAAACCTCTCGCTGCGCAACGCCGCCGGCGACGTCGTCCCGATCGCGACGGCCAGCAGCGGCGCCTACAGCGCGCGTGTCATCCCCGGCACGTTCGACCTCTTCTTCGCGTCCGTGGCCGTGGCCGCGGGCAGCGCGACGCCGATAAACCAGCTCGCGAAGGTTGCCGCACGCGTGGTCGTCGCAGGCGCCCCAGCCGACACAATGAGGCTGGACGCCGACGTGCCGTCGGCGCCGGTCTCGGGCGCGATCACGTTCAACGGTGTTCCGGCGAGCGACGCCACGGGCGGCAACCTGACCTTGCGGAGCGCGGCCGGCGACGTCGTCGCGATCACCGCCGCGAACGACGCCTCGTACGCGGCGCGCGTCGTGCCCGGCACCTACGACCTTTACTTCGCCGGCACGGACGCAGTGTTCGCGGTCGGCAACCAGAACGCGCGCCTGCGCGCCGGCGTCGTGGTGGCGGGCGGCGCCGCGACCGCGCTGGACATCGACATTCCCTGGGCGACCTTGCAAGGAACGGTTCGCTTCAACGGCGCGACGCCCGAGGAGCTGGACACCGCCCACCTCACGCTACGAAACACGTCGGGCGACGGCGCCGCGCTGCTGTGGAACGCCGACGGTTCGTACCGCGTCCGCGTCCTGCCGGGCCGCTACGACCTTTTCTATTCGCAGGGTCTGAGGACGCCCGACTTCGCGCCCGGCAACCAGCTGGCCAAGCTGGCGACAGCGATCACCGTCGGCAACAGCGGCGCCACACAGCTGGACGTCGACGTTCCGTCGACGATCGTCACGGGCACGCTCAACATCAACGGCGCGCCCGCCGCGGCGGGTCCGAACTCCGGCATCGTGTCGTTGCGCGCCGGCGAGACCGATCGCGTGAACATCGGCAACACGGCCAACCCGACGTTTTCGGCGCGCGTCGTGCCCGGGATGTACGACATCTATTACACGCGCGCGGCGGGGCCCGCCAACACGACGACGCCCGCGCCCGCGAACCACGCCGCCCTGCTGGGCAGCGGCATCATCGTCGCGCCCGGCCCGATGACGACGTTCGACGTCGACATCCCATCGACGACCGTGTCGGGGCGGATCACGGTCAACGGAATGCCGGGAGGCCCGGGCGACTACGGCACGCTGATGCTCCGCAACGCCGCCGGCGACTACGCCACGGTCGCGCCGACCAACGCGGATTCGTACACGGCTCGCCTCATCCCCGGGACTTACGACCTCTACTTCTCTCACGCCGAGACCGCTGGCGACGCGACGCCGATGAACACGCTGGTCCCGCTGCGCTGCTTCACGGTTCCGTGAGTCCTCGGCGGCGTGATCGCGTGGGGGAGGGACGGCTCTGCCGGCCCGAGCCCGGCGCGAGAGGTTCGGAACCCTCCCAGGGTTCTGAATGATGTAGATCAGCGCCATGCCGCTTCACGGTGACAAGGCGCGGGAGCTGGAAGAGCGACTCGCGCGCCTCGGTGTGCGTTCGGAGGATCTGGATGAGTCGTTCGTCCACTCGGGCGGCAAGGGCGGCCAGAACGTGAACAAGGTCGCCACGTGCGTGGTGCTGGTGCACCGGCCGACCGGCATCGCCGTGAAGTGCCAGCGCGAGCGCTCGCAGGGGGCGAACCGCCTCGTCGCGCGCCGCATGCTCGCCGACAAGATCGAGGAGCTGCGCCTCGGCGCGGCCAGCAAACGCCAGCAGGAGGCGGAACGCATCCGCCGCCAGAAGCGCCGGCGCTCGCGCCGCTCGAAGCAGAGGATGCTGCGCGACAAGCACGCGCACGCGGAAAAGAAGGCGATGCGTGGCCGCGTCTCCGACGAGTGATCTCTACGACGCGATCGCGCCGATCTACGACGAGTGGCAGTCCTGGCGGGGGATGACGCCGTTCGCGCGCGTCGCGGCGGAGAGGCTGCACGCGATCCTCGACCGCGAGGCTGACGCCGCGCGCGCCGGCGGCGATCGCCCGGCGTTGCTCGACGTCGGTTGCGGCACAGGCACGCTGCTGACCGAAGTGCGGCGCGCGCGTCCCGCGTGGCGGCTCGCAGGCGTCGACGCGAGCGCCGGTATGCTGGCGGTCGCGCGCGCCAAGCTCGCGGGCGCGCCGGACGTGACGCTGGCGCAGGCGAAGCTGGGGGCGCCGTTGCCGTTCCCGGCGACGTTCGGCGTCTGCACGGCGTTCTACGACACGCTGAACCACTTGATGGACGCCGAGGCGCTGGCGCGGGCGTTCGCCGCCGCTGCCGCCGTGCTCCGCCCGGGCGGCGTGCTGGTCTTCGACGTCACCAGCCGGCGCGGCTTCGAGGACTGGTGGAACACCACCAACCAGTTCGCGGGCAAAGGATGGCGGATGCTCGTCGACGCCAGCTTCGACCCCGCCAGCGAGCTCGCGACCGGCGACGTGACCTTCGAACGCGGCGGGATCACCCGGCGCTTCACGATCCGCGAGCGCTACTTCAGCCGCGACGAGATCGGCGCGGCGCTGGCGGCCGCCGGCTTCCGCATCGAGCAAGAAGAGGCCTGGTCGCCCTTCCCCGTCGGCGGCCTGGGCAAAGCCTGGTGGTCCGCGCGTCTTGGCTAATGGCCCCATAAAGCCATAAATCGACACGCTTCTAGTCATAAGGCATGCGGGCAGCGCGTCATTCTTGTCAAATCGGTAGCCCATTAGCGCTTCTTA
>DATMZL010000934.1:0-3529 GCA_035607075.1 Polyangia bacterium | reverse complement strand
GCAGCAGCGTGAAGCAACCCGCCGCGCCGCGCGGAAGAACGCGCCCGATCCTGACGCTGACCTGCGACGCGTCGAAGTGATCCGCCAGCACCGCGAAACCGACCAGCAGTCCGAACAGGTTGGCGAGCTTCGGCCACTCGGCGGCGACGTGCGCGGCGGCGTCGAACGACGAGAACCCGACGCGAACGACCGCGATCACCGCCAGCCCGAGGACCGCGACCGCCCAGGCCCGGCCGTGCGCGATCAGAACGCCGGCCAGCGTCGCGACGAACAGCAGGAACACGACCGGGACACCGAAGACGGCCGGCCCGGCGCCGCTCATCGATCAACCGTAGCGCAGGCGTTCCAGGTCGTCGCCGAGATCGATCTCCTCGACGACGTCGACGACCAGTTCCTTGAAGCTGTCGGGCGGCAGGCCGAGCGCGGCGCCCACGGCGCGCAGGTGATCGTCCTCGGCGAAATCGATCTCGCCGTCGGCGGCGTGCACGGCGGCGATCAGCTCGAGCAAGCGCTTCTTCAACTCGGGTGGGTCGCCGGCGAACGCCTTCGTCGCGGCGCCGCGATCGAACGCCTTCGCGTCGAACTCGTCGATGCGGAACGCGAGATCCATCGGCAGGTTGGGCACCTCGAGGATGCCGGCCAGCAGTTGCTTGACCGTCTCCGTCTCCTCGCCCTCCAGCCGCGCGTCAGCGTGAGCGGCATCCATCAGCAGGTCGGCGACCAGCGGCAATCGATCCTTCATCGTCATGCGCCCTCGCGTTCTCGCACGAAGTCGCGAATTTTTCCACGTGCGCTGGCCGTGCGACAATCGCGGCCCTTCAAGGAGGAGGTCGCATGTTCGATAGGTTCAAGGGTCTCGGCGTGATTCTGTTGGTTTCCTGCGTCGTGGGGTGCGGCGGCAGCAGCGGTGGCGCGGTCACCAGCCTTCCCCCGATGACCAAGCTGATGACGCTGACCGCGGCGCAAAAGACGCAGCTGTGCAACGGCATCCTCAGCTACGATGCGAAAAACGTTTCAACCGCGGATACGTGCAAGCTGCAGGGGATCGCGACGGCCTTGTTTGTGCTTGGTTCCGATTCGACGCTCACCGATGCGGACCTTCAGTCGGCCTGCTCGCAGACGGTCACCGCGTGCAACGCCGCCCCGATCGAGGCGGGCACCTGTCCGATCGCCGACACCTCGACCTGCTCGGCCGATGCGACGATCGCGGATGTCAGCATGTGCATCGCTGACGACGCGACCGCAGTCAACGCGGCGATCGCGGCGTATCCGGCTTGTTCCATGGTCACCAAGGCGTGGCTGCAGGCAAACTCGACGACGATCAACGGAGGACCGGCTGTTCCGGCGAGCTGCAGCGCGCTGATCGCGAAGTGTCCCAACATCATGGCCGCCCAGTAACCGGCGTCAGGGCCGGAAGCTGTCGAGCAGGCTCTTGAAGCGCTCGGCGTTGTGCGCCGTGATCGACAGATTGACGATGAACGGCGCCTGCGCCGGGCGTTCGACGGCGTAGGCGGCGAGCGCGACGCCGATGTCTTCGCCCACGGCGACGCGCAACGTCCCGACGCGGCGGCGCTCGTCCCACAGGATGCCCTTCTCCAGCGTTCGCGGCTCGGCCTTGACGGCGAGCGAGCTCCGGAGCCCGCGCTCGAAATTGTCGAGATGCTGCTTCAGCGCGAGCTGAGACGCGCCCATCCCCTTCATCACGGAGAGCGCGAAAATCGCGCCCGAGTCCGCATCGATGAACCCGTAGGTCTGCGACTCTGGATCGGGCCGCATGCCCATCGCCTTCACGACCTCCGCGGATTCCTGAAAGCCGGGCCCGGGATGGCGGATCGAGAAGCCGAACGCCGGGTGGCGGAGGCGGCGCTCTCCGGCCTCGGTGATCTCCTCGAGCGGCGCTCTCTCCGCCGCGGTGACCCTGTTGTCGGCCGGACCTTTGATCCCGTAGGCGCCGGAAGCGATCAGGACGAACAGACCAACCATCACCGTCGCGATCCCGGCGATCATGGCGATACCGGTCTTGCGGCTTCCGGTCTGCAACAACCAGCTCGCGACAAAGACCACGGCGGCCGAGAACACGGACAGCCGCCCCAGGCCCTCGCCGAAGACCCTGCCATCGGACTCCGGCCGTGCGAGGAGCGCGAAGGCGCCGACGCCGACGGCGAGCACCGCGATAAATGCGAACAACGCGTGCAGGAGCGCGCGCTTCCACGACCATTTCGGCGGCGCGGCCGGGCCTTGCGGAGCGGTGGCAGCGTTTGCAGGAAGGGGCATCGGAGCGACCATACAATTCCGTCGGGAACCCTCAAAGGGTTCGCGAACCCTCCCGCGCCGGTGCGCGAGCAAAGCTCGCTGGCTCCCCACGCGCGCAGACGGGTGCTCAAGTTCGCGGTCGCAGCGGGCGATGACCCCTGCATGACGCGCGTGCTGATGGCGGCCTTCCTGCTTGCGATCCCGCTGTTGACGTCCTGGATCCTGGTCCGCCGCGTCGGCGCGCCTGCCAAGTCACGGAACTGACGCCGCGCGCGTCCGCTCCGCCGCGAAAGCGCTGGCGAGCGTTAGGGTTGTGAACTATCGTTCGGGCCGCATGGACCAGGTTCCGGATAGCTCGCCCGGACGCGCGCCCGCCACGACTGGCCTGTCGCCCACGCTTTCGGCCTGGGACGCGTACTACAAGGAGGCCTCGCGCCGCCGGCGGGCCGCCGGTGGCTACCGCGATCTGCGCGTCGAGAAGCGGCGCCGCCGCTGGCGCGAGCGCATGGGCATGGTCGCCGCCGCCGCAGTCATCGGCGCGATGACGATGGTCTTCTACCTCGTCTTGCGCTGAGCGCGCAGCGCATCGCCGAGCGCGCGAAACGCGGCCGCGCGGTGCGACAGCCGGTTCTTCTCGTCGAGCGGCAGCTCCGCCATCGTCCGGCCGAGGGCGGGTAGGAGGAACAGCGGGTCGTAGCCGAAACCGAGGTCGCCGCGCGGGTGCAGGAGGATCTCGCCCGCGCAGTCGCCGCTGCACGCGAGCTCGACACCCGCCGCGCGGTCGACGAACGCCGCCACGCAGCGAAAGCGCCCCTGACGGCGGGGCGGCGGAACGTCGCGAAGCGCCTCGAGCAACTTCGCGTTGTTGCGCGCGTCGTCGGACGGAAGCCCCGCGTAGCGCGCAGAGTAGACGCCGGGCGCGCCGTCCAGGGCGTCGACCTCCAGTCCCGAGTCGTCCGCGATGGCGGCCAGGCCCGTGGCGTCAGCCGCCTGACGCGCCTTCGCGAAAGCATTGTCTTCGAACGTCGCGCCGTCCTCACGCAGCTCGCAATCGGGCGCCACCTCGTCGACGGTGACCAACTCGAACCCCAGGTCGGCGAGCAAGGGAACGATCTCGCGCAGCTTGCCGCGGTTGCGGCTGGCGAGAACGACCTTCACGGCCGCGCCCGGTCCAGCGCCTCACGCTGGCGGGCGAACAGCGTCTTCATACCCTGCGCGGCCAGCGCCACCAGCGCCGCGTACTGCTCGGCCGAGAACGCGTCCTTCTCGGCGGTGG
>DATMZL010001612.1:0-3078 GCA_035607075.1 Polyangia bacterium | reverse complement strand
GCAGCAGGTCGCCCATCGCCTGAATGTTGAACGGCGCGTACATCTCGTTGGGCGTCGCCCCGTCCTCTGTCAGCGTCGCCAGTTGCGGATCGACGAAGTCGCCACCCGGCGTCACCGGCGCGAAGTCGGGCCCGAACACGTCGATCTTGCGGTTGTGAAAGTCGGTGGCGTAGATGCGCGGCTGGCCCTTGAACGTCGCGATGGCGACGCCCTTGTAAACGGCGGCGCCTTCGTTGGGAACGTGGATCGTACCTGGGCTCGTCCCCGGGGTGACGCCGAAGATGTCGCCATCTTCGCTGGCGACGATGAAGACCTCACCGCCGAACGCGCTGCTGAAGGGGTTGATCACCTGCCCGGTGGGCGATGCCGGCGTGGTCCCGTCCGTCTGAAACAGCGAGATCACCTCGCCCAGCCGTCCGTCTTCGCTGTATTGACGATCGGTTCCCGTGTGGTTGGCGGCGATCCAGATGGAGCGCCCCTTGAACGCGATACCCCAGGCGTTCAGGAGATCCGGATCCGTCTTCCTCGCGAACCCTTTCTGGTCGGCGACCAGGTTCGTCTGCTTCACGACGGCTTCGGGCCTCACCCTGCGCACCGGCTTGAGCTCCGACGTGGCGTCGGACACCGGCGGTGTGCCGTCTTCGCTGCAGCCGATCCCAGCGCCGGCCGCGATCGCCACCCATAACCCCACCTGAATCAAACGAACGACTCGCATCCCATCCTCCTTGGCTTCCCCGAGTCGCGATCGGAGTCCGCGGCTCCGTCGAGACTTTCGACACGACGATCGTGTGCATGCGTGCGAACGCAGTGCAGGCGGGTGCGCTTCTGATTTCTCCGCGTCGCTAAGCCGATCGCGTACGGATCGAGAGCGAGCGTCAGCTGCAACCTGAATCAGAGCTCGCGCCGCTGCCGCCGGTTCCCGTCGCGCCCGCTGCGATCCGTTGGAGCTGTTTGCCCTCGCCCCGCGGGGAGAGGGTAAGGGGTAAGGGTGAGGGGCCGGTCTTCACAGCGGGCCCCCTCACCCGCCCAGCCTTCGGCTGGTCGGCCTCTCCCCCTTCGGGGGCGAGGCGAAGATTTCCGTCGGAGAGGGGGGCCGATGTGCGGTCACGAACGGCGCCAGCGCGGCGATCACCGCGTCGGGCGCTTCTTCGTGGGGCCAGTGGCCGGCGTCGGCGAGCTCGACGACCTCTGCGTGCGGCAATGCCCGGCGCCAGCGCTCGAGGAGGTGCGGGCGGAAGGCGGTGTCCTTCATGCCCCAGACGATCATCGTCGGCACGCCGGCGAGCCGGCGTCGCTGTTGCCAGAGCCGGTCGTAGAACGCGGACGATCCGAGCAGCGCGCGGGCGAGCGCCCAGAGCACGCGTTCGCGGCCGTCGGCGTCGGGGAAGGGCGCCAGGTATTGCCTGTGAATCGCCTTCGTCAGCTTGCGCCGATCGCCATACGCCGACGGCGCGATCAAGCGCAGCGAGGCGTTCAGGCGCCGGTACAGGAAGCGGCCCAGCGCTCCGGACGCAAATCGCGCGCGCCTCGTCATCTCGGCATCGTCGGCGAAGCTCCACATCCAGCTGTTGAGCACGACCAGCCGCGCGACGCGCGTCGGATCGTCGAGCACCAGCGGCAGCGCGATCGGACCGCCGAAGTCGTGCACGACCAGCGTGAAACGACGTAGGCCCAACGCGTCGACGAACGCGCGCAGCCGCTGCGCGTGCGCTTCCGGCGTGTACGACGCGCCCGCGGGGCGGTCCGACAGGCCGAAGCCCAGGTGGTCGACGGCGATGCAGCGGTGCCCGGCGCGCAACGCCCGCACCAGGTGGCGATACTCGAACGACCACGTCGGCGTGCCGTGGACGAACAGGATGGGCTCGCTGTCGCGCGCGTCGCCCTCGTCGATGTAGTGCAGCTTGCCGTCGGGCAGCTCGAGCCAGCGGGAACGGAACGGGTAGGCATCGCGGTCGATCCAGGTGGTTTCGGTGGTCATGGCGTCTCTCCTTTCGAGGTCCACCTATTAGTCAAGTACACTTGACCAATATCGTCAAGCGACTTTGACTATAATTGTGTCCGCCGTGGCCAAACCCCCGTCCCGACAGCCGATCTCGGCCGCCAAGCTGCAGGCGGTCGAGCAAGCGAAGCAGGCCAGCATCGGCCAGCTCCTGCTGAAGGCGGCGCGCTTGCTCGACGAGACGGCTGTCGCGCGGGTGAACCGCGCCGCCCGCGCGGCCGCGCTTCGCCCCGTGCACACCAAGCTCTTCCCGCACATCGACTTCGAGGGCACGCGCCTGGTCGCGATCGCGGAACGGCTGGGCGTGACCAAGCAGGCGGTCAGCCAGTGGGTGTCGGAGCTGGCCGAGATGGGCGTGGTGGAGCTGGTCGCTGATCCCGACGACGGCCGCGCCAAGCGTGTGCGCTTCACCCCCCGTGGCGTCGAGGCGATCCACCACGGCCTCGGCGTCCTGCGCGGCATCGAGGACGAGGTGACGGCGCAGGTCGGCGCGCGCCGGATGGCGGCACTCCGCGAGACATTGGCTGACCTCCTGCCCGCGCTCGAGGCGCTTCGCGCGCGCGAGCCGTAGCCGGACTAGCCGCCGCCGCGCGAAGCGCGGCATCGCGGCTATCTGAAACAGCAATAGTCGCAGACCGCGCCTTTTGGCGCGGAGCGACTGGCGCCGATCGATCGCGCGCCCAACTTCAAAACAGGGGGCGCATGTCTCGCGACCTCGATATCGACGTCCCGGTCGACGCTGGAACCATCACCGGCACTCTGGTGATGCCCAACGAGGCGGAAGCGGTCGTGCTGTTCGCTCACGGAAGCGGCAGCAGCCGCCTCAGCCCACGAAATCAATACGTGGCCGAGATACTTCGGCGCGGCGGATTCGGAACGCTGCTGCTCGATCTGCTGACGCCCGACGAGGAGAGCGTCGACGCTCTGGCCGCGCAGCTTCGGCTCGACATCGCGCGGCTCGCGAGCCGGCTCGTCGCGGCGACCGACTGGCTGCGCGACGAGCGCCTGTTGCCGTCGCCTCACGTCGGATACTTCGGCGCCAGCTCCGGCGCCGCCGCCGCGCTGGTCGCCGCGGCCAA
>DATMZL010001331.1:0-2452 GCA_035607075.1 Polyangia bacterium | reverse complement strand
AAAGAATTACGGGAACCTCCCCATCCGCCGATTGTCTAGACTGGGGGTCGGCGGCGCGCGGGTTCACCGGGTTCTTTTTTCCCCCAAAGGTGTTCATGAAGCGAGCGGCTCTACTGGCGATCGTACTGGCGGGCGGTGGGTGTGGAAGTGACAAGGCGGCACGACAGGAAGGCGGTCCCGAGCACGCGGTCAAGCACCGCCACTCGGGCGGCATTCACGCCGCGGATCCGAACCCCGCCGGCATGACCGTCGAGAACGAGCTCGGCGTCCTCGACACCGAAGACGTCGAAGCGACGATGAAGGATCACTTCGACGACGTCCGCGGCTGCTACCACCGCGCCGGCAAGGCGCAGCGCTACGCGGGCGGGCGCGTGATGCTCCGCTTCCTCGTAGGCGGCGACGGCATCGCGCAGGACGTGCTGGTGATCGAGTCGACGCTGGGCAACTACGACGTCGAGCGCTGCCTCGTCGAGGTCGGCCGCCGGATCGCGTTCCACGCGCCCGCCGGACACAAACCGACCACGTTCGAATACCCGGTCGAGTTCCGTTCCACCAACCAGCTGGCGGTGCTGGAAGCCGACGGGATGAAGGTCGATCACGACATCTCCGTGTTGCTTCCCCAGCTGGCCGCGTGCGGGCAGCTCGCCGCCGAGGACGCGAGCGCGATCATCTACATCGAGCCGAACGGATTCCCGGGCTCGGTCGGCCTGGCGGCGGGCAGCACGCTGGACGAGGACGTGGGCGACTGCATGGTACAGACGATCCGCCGCTGGAAGATGTCGGTGACGCTCCCCAATCGGGTCATGCGCGCGACGTTCAGCATCCCGCCCGTCATCGCGACCGCCGAAGCGACCCCGCGCCGGACCACCGCGGGCCACCGCCGGCGTCACTAGCTGCTCCCGCGCGAAGCGCGGGTGTGCAGCTATTTCTGAGATGCGCTCTAGTTCGGCGGTAACGGCGCGGCGCCCGTCCGCAGCTTGGAGTGCTTGCGGCCGTAGAAGACGTAGATAAACATCCCGATCACCAGCCAGACGCCCAGCCGCAGCCAGTTGGGCCAGCCGAGCCCGAAGATCATCGAGCCGCACACGATGATGCCCAGGATCGGGAACAGCGGAACGAGCGGCGTCTTGAAGTCGCGCTGCAGCTCGGGCTGCCGGACGCGCAGGATCCAGACGCCGCCGCACACGATCATGAACGCGAACAGCGTGCCGATGCTGGTCATGTCGCCGACGATGTCCTCGGGCAGGAGACCGGAGAACGCGCCGACCAGCAGGAAGAAGATCAGGTTCGACTTGTGCGGCGTACCGAAGCGCGGATGCGTCGCGGAGAACACCGACGGCACCAGGCCGTCGCGGCTCATCGCGAAGAAGACGCGCGACTGCCCGAGCAGCATCACCAGGATCACCGACGAGAAGCCGGCCAGGATCGCGACGGTCACGAAGGTCGCCAGCCAGCCGTAGCCGTGCATGTACGTCTCGATCGCGAACGCGACCGACGCTTCCTTGCCGTGCGTGCGGAAGTCCTGCACCGTCGCCACGCCCGTGAGCACGTGCGCGAACAGGATGTAAAGCACCGTGCAGATCGCCAGCGACCCGAGGATGCCGAGCGGCATGTCGCGCTTCGGCTTCTTCGCTTCCTGTGCGGCGGTCGACACGGCGTCGAATCCGATGAACGCGAAGAAGACGACGCCGCCCGCGCCGAGAATCCCCCTCAGCCCGCCGAAGTGGTGTTCCACGTGCTGCGCGTCGACGTAGATCCCGGGGTCCGGAATGTATGGAACGTGGTTGGCCGGGTTGATGAAGCCCCACCCGATTGTGATGACGAGGATGACGATCGCGACCTTGGTGATGACGATCAGGCCGTTGACGAACGCTGACTCGCGGATGCCGCGGATCAGCAGCAACGTCAGGACCAGCACGATGAAGATCGCCGGCAGGTTGATGACGCCGTGGGAGAGAACACCGGTCACCTTGTCGACGCCGCTCTCGAGCGGCGAGTGGCACCACGCGTACGGAATGTGCAGGCCGAACTTCTGCAGCAGTTTGTTGAAGTATTCGCTCCAGGCGATGCCGACGGTCGCAGCGCCGATCGCGTATTCGAGGATCAGGTCCCAGCCGATGATCCAGGCGACCAGCTCGCCCATCGTCGCGTACGCGTACGTGTACGCGCTGCCCGCCATCGGGATCATCGACGCGAACTCCGCGTAGCAGAGGCCCGCGAACGCGCTGCCGACCGCCGCGACGATGAACCCGAGCGTCACCGACGGTCCCGCGTTGTTGGCGGCCGCCGCGGCGGTGCGCACGAACAGGCCGGCGCCGATGATGGCGCCGATCCCCAGCATGACGAGGTCGGCCGGCCCGAGCGTGCGTTTGAGGCCGCCGCTGTGCTCGGCGGTGGCGCGCAGCTCGTCGACGGACTTGGTGGCGAACAGTGGGTTACCCGGCATTCTTTG
>DATMZL010001324.1:0-2002 GCA_035607075.1 Polyangia bacterium | reverse complement strand
ACAGAGTTCGCGTCGGCGGCCACACGCGCTCCAGGCGCTCCATCAGGTAGCCCCGGAAGAACACCTCCTCGGGCACCGCGACGACGACGACGTACGAAGCCGCCAGCACGGCGAAGTCGGGCGGCAGATGCAGATGGCCGCCCGCATAGCCGAGCCACCGCGCGCACAGCGGGGCGAAGCCGCCCGCCAGCGGCCCGACCGCGTGCGCGCACACGCGATCGTAGAAGAGAAAGAACCCGACCACGAACGCCGGGAACGCCAGCAGCATCATCGCGCCGAGCACGCGCAGGTTGAGGCCGACGGGGCGTATGTCGAGGCCCACCTCGCGGTAGTCGAAGTCCGGCTCGCGCCCCGCGCGCATCGCGACCGCCAGCGGCGCCAGGAAGAAGACGACCGCGACGAGCAGCGACAGGTTCTTGCGGACCAGCGGCACCACCGTCCCGAGCGCGGCAAACGCGGCGGCCAGCAGCGTCGTGATCACGAAGGCGCGCAAGGGTTCGCGCAAGCTGGCGCGCGCAGGGGTCGTCACAACGACATTCTAGCCGCCTGGGCGGCGCCGTCAGCGGCGGAGGCCCGCGAAGGCTATCGTCGCGGCCCGGGCAGCGCTGCGGATGCGATCCGCCGCGCCCGCGTCGGCTTCGGCGTTGCGAAGCGCCGTCAACAGCGCGTCGAGCTCTTCCTGGAGGGCGCCGAGGGCCTCGCGGCTCTCTCGCAGCGCCGCCAGCGTCGCCAGACGGGGCAGCGACGGATCCCGCCGCACCGTCACGCGCGAGCGCGCCGGGACGGCCCGCGACCGCGAGCTCGACGGGGCGCCTCGACTACGGGAACGCATGTGAGCATTGCGAGGATCAGGCGCGCCGTCGCGACAGTCAATTTTCTTTGGGAACCCTCGGCGGGTTCCCAAACCCTCCCGCGACGGTACGCGGCGAGCAAAGCTCGCCGGCTCCCCACGCGAATTTATTCGCCCGGCGCTATTCGCCGGGCGTCTTGCCGGCGTCCTTGGCTTTGCCGAGCAAGTAGCGCCGGGACGGATCGACGACGATCCCGGGCCCGAGCGCGGTTCGTCCGATCAGCACCGGAAACAACATGTCGCCGCGGTTCGTCAGCGTGACCGCGATGCGCCGCTTCAGCGCCCCGAGCCGCAGCGTCGTCTCTATGACGGGCCGCCGTTCGGTCCGTCCCGAGGTGTCGCGCACCACCGCGAACCCGTGCACGGCCGCGCGCACCCGGTGCGGCAGGCGGCCCCGACCGCCGCTCGGCACGGTGATCTCCAGGATCGGGCGCCGGTGCGGGCCCGCCGTCGTGTCCACGGCCCGCATGCGGGCCACGTGCAGCGCGCTCGTCCGCGCGCCGGTGTCGATCTTCGCCTTCAGGTGGTCGATGTCCAGGCTGGGCAGCGCGACGTACTCGACCCAGCCGACGCGCGTCTTGCCGTCGCTGCGCACGCCCGTGCCGGCCGCTTCGGCGGGTGCGCGCGCCGGGCGTCGATCGGCCGATCGCGGTACGGGCAGCAGGACGAAAAGCGTCGCACCCGCCCGCACCGGCCCCGGGCGGGCCGCCTCGACGACCAGCCCGTCCACTCGCCCGGCGACCGCGGACGCAGGCCCGGGCAGCGCCGGCACGACACGACCGAGCGGCGCGCGCGCCTGGACCATGTCGCCGGGCGCGACGTCGGTCTCCAGGAACCCGTCGATGGCGGCGAGGATGCGCACCACCCGCGTCGCGATCGCCGGATCGTCGATCCCGGCGTCGGGCGGCATCCCTTCCCCACCGCGCGCGAGCACGCCGGCCGACGCGATCACCGCGCGGGCGGCACGCGCGAGACCGTCGGCCGTCTGCGCGTCGCCGGCGGCGGAGAGCTGGACGCCAGGAATCCGCGCCGACGCCGCCGCCGCGAGCAACCCGTACTTCTTGCCGGGCGCCGTGAACATCGCGGCGGCGCCGCTGCCCCGGGCGAGCCGCCGCACCCGCGGGTCGCTCAGTCGTCCTTGCGCGACGACCG
>DATMZL010001320.1:0-3662 GCA_035607075.1 Polyangia bacterium | reverse complement strand
GGTGTCACCGAGAACGACGCGAACGGATCGGCGGCGTTGCCGGCCATCGTCAGCGTCGGCGCCTGAATGTCCCTCACGCCCGTCAGCGTCATCGTCGCGTCGACGCTCTGACCGACGTCGCCGCTGACGATGTACACACGTCCGTGACCCGTGCCCGTCAGGCGATCGCTCGCATCGATGGCGATCGTCAGATCGGTGTAGGCGACCGTCGATCCGGCGCAACCGCCGAGCTGGAAGCTGACGGCGTTGATGTGCAACGCACCGGCGGCCGTCGGTTCGAAGACGCCGAGCTTGCCTTCCGCGTTCCCGCCAGCGATCCAGGTGCGCCGATTCGCATCCAGCGTCAGGGTGAACGCGTGCGACGTCGGGAAGGCGCCGATGCCGCCGTCGCGCTGCAGGACGGCCGTGACCGTGTACGACCGCAGACCCGTGAACGGCGGACCGTCCGGCGGACCGTCGGGCGACCCGCCTTCAGGGCGCGGCACATCGGTGACGACGTCCGCATGGTCGGCGTCGGGCGGATCCGTGATGATGGGACCGCCGTCGATACCGCCGCGGCCGCCGATGACGACGCTGCCGCCGCTGCCGCCCGCGCCCCGGTCCTGCAGCGCCTTCCGCGAGCAGCCGCCCAGCAACACAGCGACGGCCAGCGCCGCGAGCACCAGCGCGACGCCGACGAAACCGATGGATTGCCTTCCCGACATGCCCGCCGCCGCCTCATTCTGCAACGCGCATGCCCCGGCGCGTCCAGGGTTTTCGCCCGGTTCGGGCCGCTCGCGGGAGCGCGCGTCGCGCACCACGACATTTCGATCCGGCCGCGCGCGGGCGGCTTACATGTGGACGGCGACTTGCGCGGTAGCGACGTACCCGATCGCGTTGTCACCCGCGATCGCGAAGATCTGGAATTCG
Organism: Polyangia bacterium; assembly: GCA_035607075.1. Taxonomy (GTDB): domain Bacteria; phylum Myxococcota_A; class Polyangia; order Fen-1088; family Fen-1088; genus JADGRB01. Next base: position 2,753 of record DATMZL010001320.1, on the reverse strand, counting down.
CGGCGGCCGCCGTAGGTGCCGGTCTCCGGGCTGTCGCCGAACACCGGATCGGCGTCGTTGGTGATCGGGCTCTGCCCCTTCACGTAACGATGCGCATCGTCGTACACGGTGGCGTTGATCGCGTCGGGAAAGCCGAGCTGCAGCGTCTTCCTGGGCGTCGCGCCGTCGTAGATCCGGACATAGATGTGCGTCGCGCGATCGCCGGACCAGCCGGGGTAGATCGTCGTGAACGTCACCTGGCCGCCGCGCGTGGTGGTCTGCACGCCGCGCAGGTAGGTCGTCGACGCCGCGTCGGGGTTCGGTTTGCTCGCGTACTCCGAGAACACGCCGTCCGCGTCGCTGTGCCAGATCTCGACGTTCGCGCCCACGATCGGCGCGAGCGCATTCTCGGCGTCGACGACCGTCAGCGTGAGCGTCAGCGGGATTCCCGGCTTTCCTTCGGTGATGTCACGGCGATGAAACGCCTCCGTTCCAATCATCACCTTCGGCACCTTCGGATCGGGCTGCCGCGGCGCGACGTCGTCAGGGACGTCGCGAAAGCGGCGTACGAGCCCGAGCGATCCCATCGCGTTCAATTGCGTGAGTGTTCGGGTCCGGACGATCTCGCTGAAAATCGGTCGGTCGGGGTCGGACATGTCGGTGCTCCCGATCAGAGATTGATCGCGCGACCAACCTGGCGCTCCCGGCGTGAGAAATCAAGATCCGTGGCACGCCTTGCGGGCTGCCTTCTTTTCGGGAATTTCTTGCGCGCGAGCTCAACCGAAGGGCAATTCCATTTGTGGGCTCGCTTCGTAGACGACGTCGTCGCCGGCGCGGCGCGCGAACGGCGTGACGTGGTGACGCTCACTGCGACCTTCGTCGATCAGATGGACGACGTCGATGCCGTGCAGCGCGGCCCAGTCCGAGATCAGACGGCGGTGGCAGCGGTAGGGCGACGCCTCGGCGCACATGATCGCTGTCGCGCGTTCAGTCAGCGACGAGATCAGCTGCTCGATTCCGGCGCGGAACTCGGGACTCTGCATGTGGTCGGCGTAGGCGGCGAACGCTTCGACCTGCCACGGTGACGGCGGCGCGTCCGCTGCGCGCCGGCGACGACCGCCCAGCGCCGGCAGCCAGCTGTAGTCGATGCCGTCCGCCGGCAAACTTTCTTCGAGCGCCTGCCGCGCGAAGTGTGGACTGCGGCGCGATCCGGGGAAGCGGCGCACGTCGACGATCGCGCGCACGCCGCCCTCGTTACAAATGCGCACCAGCTCATCGAGCGTGCGCGTCGAATGCCCGACCGTGAACAGCGGCCCCACGCCTGCAGTATGGGGCGCCTTGCCTACAAGAGCGGCAGGCACAGGTTTTTTGTATGCCAACACGAAACACGACCGAGAGAGCGAAGCGCGACCTTCGCCAGGGAAAGCAGCCGTCGACGGCCGCGGGCGAGTTCGTGCGCGAAGAGATGGAGCACATCCGCGAGGGCCAGCACGGCGCGCGCTCACCACAGCAGGCGATCGCGATCGGCCTGTCCAAGGCCCGGCGCGCAGGTGTGCCGCTGAAGCCGCCGCGGCGGGGGCGTGCCCAGGCGCGCACGCGTCGCTCGGCCGCACGGGACTACGCCACGGGCCAGGGACGGCGGCGCCCGCGTGCGCCGTCGCGCCGGCGGGGACGCGCGACCGAGGCCGCGCTTCGCCGCGAGCCGAGGAGCAGCGTATCGCGCGCGGCGCTCGCGCGGCAGGCGCGGGCCGCGGCGTCGCGACGGACAGCGACGGAACGGTCCAGCGCGGCGAAGCAGGCGGCGAGCACGAAGGGCCCCGCCGTCCGGTCGCGCGCGGCCAAGCGTGCGGCGGTGACGCGCCGTCGCCACGCCCGGTAGCGGCTTCGAAAGAAATTTTCTACGGCGTGTCGATCTCGCGAGATCCCGTTCGTGTAGGGGGCGAGGAAGGAGATCGCCATGACACGAACGAGCATGAAGACCCGCGTGCTGCTGGACGGCCTCGCCATGGGCGAATCACCCCGCTGGCACGCGGGGCGCTTGTGGTTCCCACACTGGGGCACGCCTGAGATCGTCGCCGTCGACCTCGAAGGCAGGGCCGAGGTCGCCGCCCCAGGCCCGTCGGGCCTGGGCCATTCGATCGGGTGGCTCCCCGATGGCCGTCTGTTGGTCACGGGCGGCCCGCGGCTCACTCGCCACGAGCGCGACGGTTCGACCGCCGTGCACGTCGACCTGTCGCCCATCTCGCCGCACCTCTGGAGCGAGATGACCATCGACGGGCGCGGCAACATCTACGTCAACAGCATCGGCTTCGACTTCGGCAAGGAGATGAGCGAACGCGTGCAAGATCGGTCGAAGCCGGCGACCGGCGTGATCGCGCTGGTCACGCCGGACGGGAAGGCGCGCAAGGTCGCCGACGGGATCGCGTTCCCCAACGGCATGGTCATCACGCCGGACAACCGGACGCTGATCGTGTCGGAGTCGTTCACCGGCAAGCTGCTCGCGTTCGACGTCGCCGACGACGGAGCGCTGTCGCGGCGGCGCGTCTGGGCCGAGGGCATCGCGCCGGACGGCATCTGCCTGGATGCCGACGGCGCGATCTGGACGTCGACCTGGCAGAACGAATGCGTGCGCGTCTCGGAGGGCAGCGAGATCCTCGACCGCATCCCGCTCGATCGACCCTGCTTCGCGACGATGCTCGGCGGTCCGCGGCGATGTACCTTGTTCATGATGGCGAATCGGTTCCTCGGTCCCGACAAGTTCGACGAGATGCTGG
>DATMZL010001256.1:0-5402 GCA_035607075.1 Polyangia bacterium | reverse complement strand
GGCCTGCTGCTGGCGGCCGGGCAGGTGCTGGCGGTGGCGGCTTGCCCGGTGGCGCTCAACGGCCGTTCTGACTGGCCGGTGCTGCTGGGGACGAAGATCCTCGACGTCGGCGTCGTGTCGGGAATGGCGGAGCGAGCCGGTGCCGCGGTCGCGATCTCCGACGGGCGGCGGCTGATCGTGGCGGCCACGACCGGCGCGGCGGGCGGCGCCGACGATCTGTCGGCGCTCAAGCAGGCGGTCGATGTGCAGGCGCCGGGCCTGCTGACGCTGGGGAACCAGACCGTCGCGGCGCTGCCGCTGTCGGGCGGCCTGCGCGTGCTGGTCGGCGTCGCGGCCGTCACGTCGATGCCGGGCGGCCTGCCGCTGCCGTGGCCGGCGATCGCCATCCTGCTGGTGGGCGTCGCGGCCGCGCTCGGCCTCTACTTCGTGCTCGCGCGCAGCGCGCCTCGCGAGGTGGTCGCTGACGTGGTGCCCGCGACTGACCCCGATGCGCTGGCTACGGTCGGGCGCTACACGATCGTCGAGCGCATCGGCCAGGGCGGCATGGCGGACATCTACGCCGCGGTGACCGCGGGCGAAGGCGGCTTCCGGCGACCGGTCGTGATCAAGAGGCTGCGGCCCGAGCTGACCATCGACCCCAACGCGGTGGCGCAGTTCTGCGACGAGGCCAACCTGCTGGCGGCGCTGCACCACCCGAACATCGTCGCCGTCCACGACTTCGGCCGCTCCCAGAACCAGTACTACCTGGCCGAGGAATACATCGTCGGCCGCGATATCGGCCGCGTCGTCGAAAGACGCTTCGCGAGCGCGCGCCGGCCGCCGCCCGTCGAGGTCATCGCCTACGTCGCCGTCGAGCTGCTCAAGGCGCTGGAGTACGCGCACGGGCTCAGCAACGAACTGGGGCGCCCGCTCGGCATCGTGCATCGCGACGTGTCTCCCGAAAACGTGATGGTCTCCGCGCGCGGCGAGGTCAAGCTGCTCGACTTCGGCGTCGTGAAAGCCGAGGGCCGCGTCACCCGCACCGAGGTCGGCGTCGTGAAGGGCAACGTCACGTACATGGCTCCCGAGCAGGCGCGCGGCCTGGACGTCGATTCACGCGCCGATCTCTATTCGCTGGCGCTGGTTGTCTTCACGCTCGCGACCGGCCGGCCGCTCTACGTCGCGGAGACGACCTACGGTCTGCTGATGAAGGCGGGCGCTGGCCCGGGCTTCGCGGACCGCGGCGCGATTCGAGATTTGCCGCTTCCGCTCGCCACCGTCGTCGATCGCGCCACCGCCACGCGCATCGAGGATCGCTATCCGAACGCGCGCGCGATGGCGGCGGACCTGCAGGCCGCGGCGCGCGGCGGTGCGGCGTCGACGGCGGCGCTGGTCGTCGAGCTGTTCGGGCAGGAGCTGAGGGAGGAGTCGCACCGGATGGCGACGTTCTCGCCCCAGGACTCCGCGCACTCTGTTATCCGGCTGTCGTCTGCTTAGGGCTCCGCTCGCCTTTGGGTTGAGGGGTCGCAGCGTGTGGAGTGCCCCTCCGTGCTCAAACACCCCTACGCGGCACACCCCAGATCTGCTCGGCGAATGTCCGTGGCCGCTCCGGGAACTGCGCGCGGAGGGGCACTCCACACGCCGCGCCTTCTCAACCCTGCGGTTCGCTCCGCCTTGGACCATCGACTTCGATCGGCCTGGAAGTCGCAGCGCTCAAGGCGTAGCGAGCGGTAGGTTGAGAAGGACGCGGGCTGGGGGAACCTTTCCGCGCGCAGTTCCCGGAGCGGCCACGGTCGCTCGTCGAGCAGATCCGGCGTCTGCCGCGAAGGGGTGTTTGAGCACGGAAAGGTTGCCCCAGCCCGCGGACCCCTCAACCCGAAAGGCGAGCGGAGCCCTAGAAGAGCACCGCCTCCAGCAGCATCGTCAGCAAGAAGCCCAGCACCAACCCCGCCGAAGCCGTGCCTTCGTTGCCGTGGCTGTGGGACTCGGGGATGATCTCGTTCGACGTCACGTAGATTAGGGTCCCGCCCGCCAGCGCGAGCACGAACGGCATCGTCACCGCGGCGACGCCGGCCAGGACCTGCCCGACGACAGCCGCGATCGGGATCGTCAGCCCCGTCAGCGCGACGATCACGAACCCGCGCCGCGGCGACACGCCGCTGGCGCGCAGCGGCGCCGACATCACGATGCCCTCGCACGCGTTCTGGACGCCGACCGCGATCGCCAGGATGATGCCGATGTGCGACGCGCCCGGCACCGCGAAGCCAGCGCCGATCGCCAGCCCCTCTGGAATGCGGTGCAGGCTGAGCGCGCCGACCACGGCGTAGGCGTGGCGCGCGGCGCGGCGGCGCTCGTCGTCGCCCGCGCGCTCCTTCGGATCGTGGACGTCATGCCCCGGTTCGTGGCCGAGGTGCTGGTGATGGCCGCCCGCGTGGTGGTGGGGGATGAAGCGATCCATCGCCGCCGCCACGCCGACGCCGAGCATGAAGCCGGCGACCACCAGCACCAGCTTGGTCACGTCGAGCCCGCCGCCCTCGTGAACGCCGCGCACGGCCTCGGCCAGCAGACCCAGCGTCGCCGCCGCCAGCATCAGCCCGGCGCCCAGGCCCAGGATGCCGTCGTAGGTCCGGCGCGCCAGATCGCGCACGAACAGAAACGGCAGCGCGCCCACGCTGGTCGCCAGACCGGACAGGACAGCGGCCAGGGCGCCAGAGCTCACTGGCCCCTGACTATCACATCCGCGTTGTCGCCGTTATTCTGGCCTCGATGATCGTCGCCTATCTTGCCCTCGGCGCGAACCTGGGCGACCGCGGCCCGTCGATCGCGCGCGCTCTCGATGCGCTGGCTGCGGCGGGTGTTCGCGTCGCCGCGCGCTCGCCCCTGTACGAGACCGACGCGGTCGCCCCCGATCCGCAACCGCCCTACCTGAACGCCGCCGCGCGCATCGAGACGGACCTGCCGGCGCAGGTCCTGCTGGACCTGTGCCTGGACGTCGAGCGCGCGCTCGGCCGCGTCCGCCCGCCGGGGCAGCCGGCCGCGGCGCGCATCATCGACGTCGATCTCCTGCTTTACGGCGACGAGATCCTGGACGAGCCGCCCGAGCTGGTCGTCCCCCACCCGCGCCTGCTCGCGCGCCCATTCGTGCGTATTCCGCTGGCGGACGTCGCCCTGCCCGGCCTCGTCCACCCGGTCACCGGCGCGCCGCTCGACCGCGCGGCGCCCGACCCGTCGGTCCGGCGCGCCCCCTAGCGCAGACGAAATCGCGTTCAAGTCGAACGGTCGGTCGATCGATAAAGGGAATCGATGCGGACGGGCGTCGTTTTCTTCCTGACCGGGCTCTCGCTGGCGGTGGCGGCGTGCGGTTCGAGCGGCGGCCCCGCAACGCCGAAGACGAACCCGCAGGACGGGCCGCCCGCGGGCTATCCCGACGGGCACGCGACGGTCCCCGCCGCCGGCCAGGCCGAAGACGTGTCGTCGCCCACCACCGTCGTCGGAACCGGGACCGCCGCGAGCTGCACCGGCGACGCCTTCGTGGCCGCGGTCGCGGCGGGCGGCGTGATCACCTTCGACTGCGGCCCCGATCCCACGACGATCGTCCTCACGCAGACGGCGAAGGTCTTCAACGACAAGGGAACCAAGCTCGTCATCGACGGCGGCAACAAGGTGACCCTCAGCGGCGGCGGCAAGGTCCGCATCCTCTACATGGCGACCTGCGACCAGGCGCAGGTGTACCCGCCCGGACCGGGCGACTGCAACACCAACCCGGGCGTCCAGCTCGTCGTGCAGAACATCACCTTCGTCGACGGCAACGCGAAGGGCATCCCGGAGGGCGGCAACAACGGCGCCGGCGGCGGCGCGATCCACGCCCAGGGCGGCAGCCTCAAGGTCGTCAACGCGCGCTTCTTCAACAACGTGTGCGACGACCTCGGCTCCGACCTGGGCGGCGGCGCGATCCGCAAGCTCGACTACCTGGTCGCGGCCGGCGCCGGCCCCGCGCGCCCCGTCTGGATCGTCAACAGCACCTTCGGCGGCAAGCCGGGCCTCGGCAACTCGTGCGCGAACGGCGGCGCGCTCAGCAGCATCGGCGTCTCCTGGAACATCATCAACACGCTGCTCTCCGAGAACACCGCTGTCGGCCACGGCGCGAACGACGGCGACGGCGGTAACGGCGGCGCCGTCTACAACGACGGCAACGAGATCGTGTTGAACGTGACCAGCAGCCTGATCGAGAACAACACGGCGAACGAAGGCGGCAGCGCGATCTTCTTCGTCAGCAACAACATGAGCGGGTCGATCACCATCACCGACTCGATCACGCGCGGAAACCCGCGCGGCACCTTCGAGACCCCCGACCTCCCCGGCTTCTACGTGATCGCGAAGGGCCCGGCGGCGATCGTGAACTCGCAGATCCTGCGCTGACTACTTCGCGAGCTTGCGGAGCTGAGGGATCCGGGCGGCCGCGCGCGGACGGCGACGCCCGCACCACTTCGAAATGAGCGCGCCGAGCTCACGCCGAGCCGCGGGCCTGGCGGCGAAGATCGCCTTGATCTGGAGGTCGAGGGAAATCTCCGGATGGCGATTCTCGAGCTTCGCCACGCGCGGTTGACTCGATCCGATGAGCTTCGCGAGCGCGGCCTGGGAGAGCCGATTCCTTTTACGCAGCGTCCGCACGGCGTCACCCAATCGAAGCTTGGTCTCGATCAAAGCCTCGTCGGCGGGCGACAGATCCAACAGCTGCCCAACCGTTCCGACCTTCCAACCAGCCCGTTCGAGACGTCGCCTCTGCGTCTTGTTCACCATGACCTCTCCAGCTCTTGGTATTGCGCGAGCCGGCGTCTGCAGCTCGCGATGACCGCTTCCGGCGTCGTCCTCGTATCGTGTTTGAACACGTCGAGGATCGCGATGGCCAGCTTCCCGGTGTAGTAGATCACGCGCCACTCGATCTTGTGTCGCGTATCGCCGACACGTAGCTCGTGACAGCGAGCGCCGATGACCGGTAGAGGACGCGACTCAGGCATGGTAGGCGCCTCGCCGCGCTGCAGCCGTCGGAGCAGCGTCCCCACCTCGACCCGAACCTCTCTGGACATCGGCGGCGTCTTGATCTCGCCATGCAGCCAGGCGATTGGCTTGTCGGCTCTTGGTGCACGTCCCGATGATATGCCGGATCCGGCATACCGGCCAGCGCTCTTGTCCCGCGGGCCGAACGACCTCATCGGGGCGTCCGTTGCTCGGACGATCGTCCCGAACTCGGGCATCAAGTGGTTCGGGTATCGGGTATCGGGGCCGTGGGACGAGGGCACCGGCCTCGGCCGAGCAAAGTGCGGGCCGGCTGCGAGGGGATCGAGAAATCGCGATCAGAGCGCCACGACAATCAACGGCGCACCGACATAAGCTGAGCGCCGAGGTGTGCGCGGTTAGCGTTT
>DATMZL010001222.1:0-2448 GCA_035607075.1 Polyangia bacterium | reverse complement strand
ACGAGGCGCCCGTCTATCACGACCCGCCCAGCAACGAGTGGTTCGGGTTCCAGGCCTGGTCGATGGACCGCGTCGCGCAGTACTACTACGTGACCGGCGACGCGCGCGCGAAGGTCGTGCTCGACAAGTGGGTCGGCTGGGTCAAGCAGCACACGAAGCTGGCCGCCAACGGCACCTACGACATCCCGTCGACGATGGACTGGTCGGGGAAGCCCGGCGCCAGTTGGACCGCGGCCGCGCACGAAGCCGGTAAGAACTGGAACAGCGGCCTGCACGTGAAAGTGCGCGACACCGGTGACGACGCGGGCGTCGCGTCCGCGACCGCGCGCACGCTGGCGTTCTATGCGGCGAAGGCGGGCGACAAGGCGGCGCAGAAGCTGGCCAAGGAGCTGCTCGACCGGATGTGGAACAAGTACCGCGACAAGCTGGGCGTGACGACGCCCGAGACGCGCGTCGACTACAAGCGGTTCAAGGACAGCGTCTTCGTGCCCGCCGGCTGGAGCGGCAAGATGCCGAACGGCGATCCCATCCAGCCGGGCGCGACGTTCATCAGCCTGCGGTCCAAGTACAAGACCGACCCCGAATGGCACAAGGTCGACGCGTATTTGAAGGGCGGCAAGCCGCCGGTCTTCAAGTATCATCGCCTCTGGGCCCAGGCCGACATCGCGATCGCCAACGCCAGCTACGGCTGGCTGTTCCCCGACGATGCGAACGCGGTGGTGGCCGAAAGTCCGAACCAAGCGAACGAATCGAAAAGCGCAGGTCCCGCACGCGCCGGCGCCGGACGCGCTCACTCATCGCGAAGCAAGAAGACCAAGAAGTAACCGCCCGAAAAGGAAGGAATAAAGCGAGATGCGTTTTGGCTATTTCGACGATAAGAACCGCGAATATGTGATCACAACGCCGAAGACGCCGTACCCGTGGATCAACTACCTCGGGTCTGAGAACTTCTTCGCGCTCGTGTCACATCGCGCGGGCGGCTACTGCTTCTATCGCGACGCGCGGCTGCGGCGGCTGATGCGCTACCGCTACAACAACGTCCCGACCGACGTGGGCGGGCGCTACTTCTACATCAACGACGGCGGCGAGGTTTGGAACCCCAGCTTCGCGCCGACCAACACGGCGCTGGACGCGTTCGAGTGCCGCCACGGCCTCGGCTACACGCGCATCACGGGCGAGCGCAAGGGCGTGCGCGCGTCGCTGCTGATGCTGGTGCCGATGGGCCACACGGCCGAGATTCACCAGCTGACGCTGAAAAATGTGGGGTCGGAGGCGAAGGACCTGAAGGTGTTCTCGCTGATCGAGTGGTGTCTCTGGAACGCGTACGACGACATGACCAACTACCAGCGCAACTTCTCGACGGGCGAGGTCGAGATCGAGAAGAACGGCGCGACGCTGTACCACAAGACCGAGTACCGCGAGCGGCGCGATCACTACGCGTTCTACAACGTGAACGCGGACGTCGCGGGCTACGACACCGACCGCGAGTCGTTCCTCGGGCTCTACAACGAGTGGGGCGAGCCGCAGGTCCCCGCGAAGGGCGCGTCGTCGAACTCGGTGGCGAGCGGCTGGCAGCCGATCGCGTCGCACGGGCTGGACGTGAAGCTGGCGCCGGGCGAGGAGAAGACGTTCGTGTTCACGCTCGGCTACGTCGAGGTGCCGCGCGATCAGAAGTGGGAAAAGCCGGGCATCATCAACAAGAAGCCCGCCCACGAGCTGATCGCGAAGTTCAGCAAGCCGGAGCAGGTCGACGCGGCGATGAAGACGCTGGCGGACCACTGGTCGAAGCTGCTGTCGAACTACGCGATCGAATCGAGCGACGAGAAGTTGAACCGGACGGTCAACATCTGGAACCCGTACCAGTGCATGGTGACGTTCAACATGTCGCGTTCGGCCTCGTACTTCGAGACCGGCATCGGCCGCGGCATGGGCTTCCGCGATTCGAACCAGGACCTGCTGGGGTTCGTGCACCTGGTGCCCGAGCGCGCGCGCGAGCGCATCCTCGACATCGCGTCGACGCAGTTCCCCGACGGCAGCGCCTACCACCAGTACCAGCCGCTCACCAAGCGCGGGAACAACGACGTCGGCAGCGGCTTCAACGACGATCCGCTGTGGCTGATCTTCGGCGTCGCCGCCTACATCCGCGAGACCGGCGACTACAAGATCCTCGACGAGCAGGTGCCGTTCGACAACGACCCGAAGACCGCGGTGCCGCTGTTCGAGCACCTCAAGCGCTCGTTCAACCACGTGCTCAACAACCTGGGGCCGCACGGGCTGCCGCTGATCGGGCGCGCCGACTGGAACGACTGCCTGAACCTGAACTGCTTCTCGACCGATCCCGACGAGTCGTTCCAGACGGCCGGCGACGTCGAGGGCTCGACCGACCGAGTCAATGATGATCGCCGAACTCTTCCTCTCCGCAGCGCGCGAGCTCGCGCGGCTCTACCG
>DATMZL010000452.1:0-2752 GCA_035607075.1 Polyangia bacterium | reverse complement strand
ACAGCCGGCCGTCGGGCGTCGACGTCATCACCATCGGCGGAACGTTCGCGATCTCGGCGAGGAACTCCCAGGTCTGGCCCTTGTCTCGGGAGACGACCACGACGCCGAACCCGAACGCCGGCTCGTCCTTGACCGGGCAATACGGTCCGGAGATCCCGTGGAACGTCATGTACACGTTCCCGGTATACGGATCGTTGTAGACCTCGGGCCGATCGCCGCCGCCAATCCACCAGAGGGGCCGGCCGTGCGAGTCGTTCGTCTGGTCCTTGCAGGCGACGTCGGGCTTCTGCGGAATATCGTTGGCATCCGCGTCGGCGGACGGACGCGGCAGGGCGTACTTGCCGCCGCCGATCGCGGCGATGTCGAGCGGCGTCGACAGCTGCCAGTTCGCGCCGCAGCTGTCGCCCTTGACGAAGTGAGCGGCCCACCGATTCCCGACCTGTCCCGAGATGAACTCGTTCGCCCAGACGGGAGGCGTCCCCGGGAACGCCGACCAGATCCCGCCGTGCGCCTCGGCCAGGAAGGTCCCGTCGTTGAGGCGCACGATGTTGTCGTCCACGCCCGCGACGGTCTGGGCCGCCAGCGGCCAGGCGGTGATCGGCAGGTTGGGCGTCGTGTCGATGGTCCCGTCGGTCTTGTAGATGGGCCGCGTGTAGATCCCGTCCCCGCCCAGGTTGACCATGATCGTGCCGAGCGGACAGCTCGCGCTCGGCGGCGCGACGGCGGCGGTGTTCTCGTAGTGAGGCGGCCCGATCTTGAAGTTCGGCGGCGCGCCCGCGCCCTTCAGCGCTTTGACCACCGTCTCGTCGCGCTCGGCGCCGCGTGGCGAACACGTCGCGACGACGGTGGCGATGCAGATGATTCCCAGGGCTGCTCCAATGACCGACTTCCCTGCCGTCCGCGCGCTCATGAACGATCTCCCGTCGACGAAATCGATGTTCCAGAAATGCGATTGCGAGTCTGGTCCTGCTGCTCCCAGAGTTAGGCCCGGAGAGAGCCGCAGTGATCTCGCGCCGACCTGCGAAAATCGGGCCCGAGCGATCGGCGTCGAGACGCGCCTATCGATGTTGAAGCGAGTCGCGCGGTGACCGTTCGACTGTGCGGTTAGCTGTACGATCGTGCGGAAATCCGCACGCGGTGGCGGCGACCTTTCCGCGAGCGCTCTTCAACGTTCCAGCGGGCACCTCGTTTGCACAAAGTGCGTCGATTGATTGCGGTGCGTGACCGCAGGGACTTGACCGATCTGCCGCGTCGTCATATTCGGCGATGGTGACCTCGCAGAACATCCTTGCTCTGCTGATCTGGGCTGGTCACCTGGCTGTCGGAACGCTGGTTCTGCTCCAACCGCTGCGCAATCCGCTGGTCTGGCCGATGGGCGCGCTGGCGTTCAATCTGTTCGCCTGGAACTTCGCGGACTTTTCGTTCGGGATTTCCGGACGCATCGAATGGCACTGGCTGGATCTGGGCATGTCGCCGTTCTCGCCGGCCATTGCCCTGCACCTCGGCGCAACGTTCGTCGGGCTGACACGGCTGCGGCGCGCCACAGCGGTCCTCTTCTACATGTGGGCGACCGCGCTCGCATCGATCGCGTGGATGGCGTTCGTCTGGCCTGCGGCGCGGCGCTGGATCGCCTTGCCCGCATGGTCCACCTGGTTCCTGGCCATGGACGTGAGCGCGCTGGTGCTGGTGATCGCCTGGCTCGTGAGCCACGCGCGCCGGGTGGACGATCGCGACGAGCGCGCCCGTACGCGAACGATGCTCGCCGCGGTGCTGGTGGGCGGGATGCTCGCCACCACCGACTTCCTGCGGGATCTCGGCGTGCCCCTGCCCCCGCTGGCAAACGTCGGCTCGCTGATCAGCGCGGCGCTGCTCGCGATGGCGACGTTGCGCTTCCGGATCTTCGGACGAAACTTGTCGGCGCGGCTCGCGGTGCTGTGCGCGGCGCTGGCCGCCGCCGGAGCGGCCGGCTACATCGGGCTGTTCAATTGGTTGTCGGGCAACACCGCGGCAGTCATGGTCGGCACGACCGCGCTCACGCTGGCGCTGCTGGTCGCGGTGCGCCAACTGGCGCGCACGCACTTCGAACGGCGCGCGCGCCTGCAGCGGTTCGCGCACATGGGCCGGCTGTCCGCGCAGATCGCGCACGATCTCAAGAACCCGCTCGCGGCGTTGAGAGGGGCGATTCAATTTCTGGAAACGGAGGCCAGCCGCGGTCGTCCACTGGACGCCCAACAGCGGTTCCTGGCGTTGCTTGTCGAGCAGGTCGACCGGCTGGATGGAGTGATCGACGGTTACGCCCGACTCGGCCGCATCCAGCCACGACCGTTGACGGGCGATCTGAATGAAATCGTCCAGCGCACGTTGTCGCTGCAAGGTTACGTCCGCCCCGACGTCGCGGTCGAGGAGGCGCTCCAGCCCGGGCTGCCCGCCTGCCAAGTCGACGCCGAGCTGGTCGGGCGCGCAATCGAGAACGTGCTCCGTAACGCGGTCGAAGCGATGCCGAGCGGCGGGGTGCTGACCGTACGGACGTCGATCGATCGACGCCGCGACCGGCCCATCGGCGCGCGCCTCACCATCCAGGACACGGGCGAGGGTATGAACGCGCGTGAGTCCGCGCGCGCGTTCGAAGACTTCTTCAGCACCAAACCGGAAGGAAGCGGCCTGGGGCTCGGCTTCGTGCAGCGGGTGATGCAGGCGCACGGTGGGCGCGTCGACCTGACCAGCAAAGTGGGCGCCGGCACCAGCGTGACCT
>DATMZL010001653.1:0-2477 GCA_035607075.1 Polyangia bacterium | reverse complement strand
CCTGTGATGACCAGACTGTCTGCAATGGTCGCGAGACGTGTCAGGCGGGGCAATGCGTGGTGGCTATGGCGCCGGTCGTGGACGACGGCGATCCCTGCACGCTGGATCTCTGTGACGCCATTACCGGTCCTGTTCACGTCGCCATTCCCCGTTGCCCGAACAAGCCGCCGGCAATCGAGCCCATCGCCGACCGTCGGATGGCGAAGGAGACGACCCTCAGCGTGGCCGTGAAGGCCACCGACGACGATGGCGACCGTATCGCGCTCACGCTTCCCGCACTTCCCGCATTCGGCAAACTTACTGATCACGGTGACGGCACTGCAGAGATAGTGTTCACGCCGAGCCCCGCTGATACGGGCAAATATCCGTTGGTCGTCGTCGCCAATGACGGGCGGGACCAGACCCGGCAGTCGTTCACGCTGTCCGTTCTGGACGACCTGCAGCCTCCCAAGATCACGCTCATCGAGCCCGATGACGGCCAGGTGTTCAACAACAGCCCCGTTGACGTAGCCGGGATCGTGGACGATCCGGCGGCGACCGTGAAGATCAACGACGTCGACACGGTGTTGACGAACGGCGTCTTCGCAGCGCAGGTGGCGCTCGCCAGCGGCCAGAACAGCATCACCGTTGTCGCCACGGATGCGTCCGGCAACGCGACGACCGCTACACGCGTTGCAACGCTGCTGGACACGGTCGCACCAGCAATCACACTCACTCAACCGGCGGCGGGATCGGTGTTCACGCAGACGACGATCACGGTCGCCGGGATCGTCGACGATCCGACAGCTACCGTCGAGGTTAACGGGGTCGCGACGCAGCTCACCGGCGGGACGTTCATTGCCGCCGACATCCCCCTCTCGGAGGGGACGAACGTTCTCGCGGTCAAGGCGAGCGACGCGCAGGGAAACGTCGCCAACGCGATGGTGACTGTCACGCGCGACACGACTGCCCCGCACGTCTCGTTCACCTCGCCCGCGAACGGCACCGTCTTGGCTGCCGGCGCTATCACCGCGACCGGGACGATCGACGATCCTACCGCGACGATCACGGTCGGCGGCCGCGCGGTCGCGCAAGCGAGTGGGATCTGGTCCGTGAACCTCTCGCTGGCCGAGGGGAGAAATACCCTCGACGTCCTCGCCACCGATCCGACAGGCCACGTGGGGAGCAACACCATCGAGGTCACCCTGGACACCGCCGCCCCGCGGCTTTCCATCGAGTCACCGACAGTCGACGCCCGCACCAGCGCGGCGACCGTGACGGTGGCAGGTGCGGCCTACGATACCGTCAGGGGAACGATCAGCGGCGAAGACCTCCGCGTGTCCTGCAACGGCGCCGTCGGCGTTGTCGCGAATCGATCGTTCGTCGTCAAGGCAATTCCGCTCGATATGGGCAGCAACGATATTGTTTGCGTCGCCACCGACAGGGCCGGCAACGTCAGCACACCTACTTCGGTAAAGGTGGTACGCGAACTCCTGACCGGCCAGCGCATCGAGCGAGTCTCGGGGGACGATCAGTCCGCGCTCGCCGACGCGACGGTTCCCGCGCCGTTGGTCGTGCGCCTCGTCGATGCGGCGGGGGCACCCATTCCGAACCGGCGCGTGAGCTTTCGTGTGAGCCGAGGCGGCGGCACAATGTCCGCCGCCGGCGGCTCGGCGGCGCGGGAGGTCGCCGTCGTCTCCGACGATGCTGGACGGGCCGCGGTGAGTTTCCAGCTCGGTCAGCGCGCCGGCGTCGGCAATCATCGGGTCGTCGCATCGGCCGCCGGGTTCTTGGGCGAGGTGGAGTTTTCGGCCGCCGCTCTCGCTGGCCAGGCGGCGCGCGTGCTGGCGATCTTTGGCGAAGACCAGCATGGAGCCGTCGGGCAGCCGTTGCCCGCGCCGTTCGTCGCCTACGTCGTCGACGCACAGGGGAACCCAGTGGTCGGCGCGCCGGTCCAGTTCGCGGTTGCGCAGGGCGGCGGCCGATTCGCGGGCCAGGCCGCAACCACCGTCGCCAGCGACAGCGATGGTCGAGCGTCGGCGACGCTGACACTCGGTCCGGACGAGGGACAGGCCGGTAACGTCGTGACCGCTGCCCTACCGGGCGGCGCCGTCGCGAAGTTCGCGGCGACGGGCCTGCGGCCTGGGCTTCCGGAGGACACGACCTTCAGCGGCGACGTGCTCGACACCAGCAACGAGCCGATTCCCGGAGCGACCGTCAGCATCGCCGGATCAACGGCCGTGACCACAACTGACGCCTCCGGCCACTTCGTTCTTACCCGCGTTCCCATCGGCCACGTGCAGCTGGACGTCGACGGATCGACGAGCACGATTCCCGAGCCTTACCCCAAGCTCGAATTCATGGCGAACACAGTCGCGGGACGCGACAACACGCTCGGCCACATCATCTTCCTCGCGGAGATCGACGCCCCGAATTCCCAGGTCTGCGGCGGCGATACCGCGTGCACGCTCTCGATGGCGAACGTCGAAGGCTTCTCG
>DATMZL010001281.1:0-2001 GCA_035607075.1 Polyangia bacterium | reverse complement strand
ATCGGCGTGCCGGGCGAGATCCTGATCGGCGGCGCCAGCGTCGTCCGCGGCTACCTGGATCGGCCCGAGCTGACGGCCGAGAAGTTCGTCCCCAACCCGTTCGTGTCCGACCCGTCCGCGCGCCTGTACCGCACCGGCGATCTCGGTCGCTGGCTGGCCGACGGCACGCTGGACTTCGTCGGTCGCATCGACCATCAGGTCAAGATCCGCGGTTATCGCATCGAGCTCGGCGAGATCGAGTCGGTGATCGGAAAGCACCCGGGCGTCGGGGCGTGCGCGGTCGTCGTACGCGAGGATACGCCGGGTGACAAGCGCATCGTGGGCTACGTGGTTCCGCGTCGGGCCGGCGACGGCGACGCCGGCCGAAACGCGGCCAGCGAGACCACCGCCACCTGGCAGACGATCTGGGACGAGACCTACAGGCAGACAGCGGCGGATGCGACATTCAACACCGCCGGCTGGAACAGCAGCTTCGACGGCGCGCCGATCCCGGAGGCCGAGATGCGCGATTGGGTGTCGCGCACGACGGAGCGGATCCTCGCGCTCGCGCCCAAGCGCGTGCTGGAGATCGGCTGCGGGAGCGGCCTCTACCTATTTCGCGTCGCGCCGCACTGCGACCATTACTGCGGCGTCGACGTCTCGCCCACCGCACTCGAGAAGATCGCCGCGCAGCTGGGCCCGCTGAACCTGCCGCAGGTCTCGCTGCGCGAGAAGCCGGCGGACGATTTCTCAGGTCTCGCGCCCGGATCGTTCGACACCGTCATCGTGAACTCGGTGATCCAGTACTTTCCGAACGTCGACTACCTGCTGCGGGTCATCGAGCAGGCGTTCGCCGTGCTCGCGCCCGGTGGCAGCCTGTTCATCGGCGACGTTCGAAGCCTGCCGTTGCTGGAGGCGATGCACACCGCGATCGAGCTGCACCAGGCGGCGGACGAGATGTCGGCCCCTGAGCTCGCGCGCCGCATCGAGAGACGGAAACTCGACGAGCGAGAGCTGCTCATCGATCCGGCCTTCTTCCACGCGCTGGACCTGCCGGGCCTGGCCGACGTCCGGATCGATCTCAAGCGAGGAACCGTCTCCAACGAGCTGACACGCTTCCGCTACGACGTCGTCCTGCGCAAGGTCGGCCCGGGCGTCGCGCGCCGAACATACATCGACGGACGCCGCGCGGATCTCGACGCCGCCGCAAGCCCGACGTTCTCGCCGAGCACCGTCGCCGGGATGCTCGCCGCCGCGCCCGCGTCGCTGGTCGTGAACAACGTCCTGAACCGTCACGTCGCGCGCGAACAGAAGGTCGCCGAGCTGCTGCGCGCTGGCGGAACTCGCACTGTGGCTGACCTGCGGGCCACCCTCCGCGCGGCCGGAGATGCGTGGGGCTCCGTTCCCGAAGACTTCTACGGCCTCTCGGCCGACTATGACGTCGAGGTGACGCCGGCCTGCTCTGGCGCGCTCGATTGTTTCGACGTCGTGTTCCGCGACAAGCGCGCGACCACGCCGACCGCCGAACCGCCGGTTGCCGCGCCGAGCACGCGCAAGCCCTGGCAGTCCTACGCCAACCAACCGTCGGCGCGCGCCGCGAAGGGCAACCTCCTGCCCGAGCTGCGCGCGTACCTCAAGACGACGCTGCCGGCCTTCATGGTGCCGACGGCGTTCGTCGTCCTCGACGCGCTGCCGCTGACCCCCAACGGCAAGATCGATCGCAAAGCGCTGCCCGCGCCCGATCGCGGCCGCCAGGAGTCTGCCGCCGACTGCCAGGCGCCCGCCCACGAGCTGGAGCAGATCGTCGCGACCGTCTGGCAAGAGCTGCTCGGCCTCGACCAGGTGAGCACCGTCGACAACCTGTTCGACCTGGGCGCCAATTCGCTGCTGGTGGTGCGCGCCAACGGCAAGCTGCGGGCCGCGCTCCAGCGGGACGTGTCGCTGGTCGACATGTTCCAGTACCCGACGGTCAAGTCGCTGGCCGCGTTCCTCGGCCAGCAAACCGCCGACGGCGCCCAGGCG
>DATMZL010001013.1:0-2414 GCA_035607075.1 Polyangia bacterium | reverse complement strand
CGCTGTTCCAGTCCATTCCCGACAGCTGGGCCATCAAGCAGCTGTTCCCGATCATGCCGATCCATCGCCTGAACGAGAAGCCGACGCGCCGCGGCGTGTTCGTCGACCTGACCTGCGACTCCGACGGCAAGATGGACCGCTTCATCGACCTCAGGGACGTCAAGAGCTCGCTCGAGCTGCATCCCTACAACGGGGAGCCCTACTTCATGGGCGTCTTCCTGGTCGGCGCCTACCAGGAGATCCTGGGCGACCTCCACAACCTGTTCGGCAACACGAACACGGTTCACGTGTCGCTGGCCGACGGCGGCGGCTACCAGATCGAGCACGTCGTCACCGGCGACACCGTCACGGACGTGCTGAAGTACGTCAGCTACTCGCGCGAAGACATGGTCGCGCGCGTGCGCCGCTTCGCCGAGATGGCCGTTCGAGCCAACCGCATGACCCTGGAAGAGACGCGATCGATGCTGCGGATGTACGAGGAAGGTCTGGCCGGGTACACGTACCTCGAACGGTCGTGACGACGGGTCGGGCGGGGCGCGCGGCGGTTGTAGCGGCGGCCCTGCTCGCGAGCGGGTGCACCCCGACGACGGTGACGCAGATCGGCCCCAAGCGGCCCAGCAGACCGGCCGACTGCCAGATCGAGATGTATCCGACCACGGTGCCGCCGTACCCGTTCACGCCCATCGCGAAGGCGCGGACCGAATGTGATCCGGTGCGGCGGAACACCTGCGTGGAACAGTTGCGCTGGGAGGCTTGTCGCGCCGGCGCCGACGCGGTCGTCGGTTTCGACGAATCGATGCACGAGTGGACCACCTTCATCGAGGCGACGTTTGTAGCGCGCGGGCCCGCGGTGGAGACAGAGGCGGGCGCCTGCCATCCGATCTGTTCGCCCGGGTTTGCCTGTGAGAACAGCCAGTGCATTCCCCAGTGCAACCCGCCCTGCGGGACGGGCGAGATCTGCAACCGCCAGCGCATGTGCGAGCCGAACCTCGGTAATCCGCCCCGCGAATGATGCGTTCGCGATTGCTCGGCCTGGGCGCGTTGCTGCTGGCGGGCGCCTGCGTGGACATCGAGGTACAGCGCATCGGTCCCGATCGGCCGTCGCGTGCGCCGGGCTGCGCCGTCGAGGTGCTTCCGGATTCGAAACCGGCCTACAACTTCGTCGACGTCGCGTCCGCCAACGTCAGCTGCGCGAAGAAGCGCGATCGCTGCCTCGACGAGCTGCGCAAGCAGGCCTGTGTCGTGGGTGCGGACGCGGTCTACGGCTTCTCCGAGCGCACGGAGTCGATGTACCTCCACATCAACGCCCGGTTCGCCGCCCACCGATCGGGCGTAAAATGAACCGATGGCTCGTGTCGGGCTGGCGTCGCTGGCGCTTCTGATCGCGGCGGCTTGTGGTGGTGGCGGGGCGCAGACGGGAATGGGTGGGGCCGGGGGCAGCGGCGGAAACGCGGGAAGCACCGGCGGGAGCGGGAACATCGGCGCGACCGGCGGCGTGCCCGCCGGCCTGCTCGATCCGACGCGCACGACGACCTGGAACCCCGGCATCCTCGCCGACGACCAGATGCACATGCCGCTCGGCACCGACGGATTGCCGGTGCGGACGACGGTCTGCGCCAGCCCGGCGCCGGGCGCCGACATCAACGCCGCGATCACCGCCTGCCCCGAGGGCCAGGTCGTGAAGCTGGCCGCCGGAACGTACACCGTCTCGGCGACGATCAAGGTGAACAAGGGCGTCGTGCTGCGTGGCGCGGGATCGCAGGGGGCGGCGATGGGCGGCACGACGATCGTGAAGACGGGCGGCAACTCCGTCATCCAGATCGGGAGCAGCCAGGACCAGGCTTGCTACGCGAGCAACCACGGGACGGCGATCGCGCTGGCCGAGGACGCCGTCAAGGAGACGACGACGATCCGTGTCGCGTCCGGCGCCAGCGGTTTCGCGGCGGGCGATCTCGCGCTTGTCGACGAGGCGGATGATTCGCCCATCCAGGAGGGCGACTGCCAGTACTTCAAGCGCGTCGACAAGCGTTCGGTCAGCGAGCGCGTCGAAATCGCGTCCGTCGACGCTGCGGCCGGGACGCTGACGCTGAGCTCACCGCTGCACTGGACGTTCCGTCCGGCGGCGCCGCACGGTGCGCAGATCGCGAAGGTGTCCGGCGCCATCGTTCGCTGGGCGGGGATCGAAGGCATCGCGCTGCAGGGCGGAACCAACCCGAACTACAACGGCCAGATGGCGGGCGGCATCGACGTCTCCAACGCCGCCAACTGCTGGATCAAGGACGTGCAGACCGACGGCACGATCGCCGGCATGCACGTGGCGCTGACGGGCACGTTCCGTACCGTCGTGCGCGACAGCTATTTCCACCACTCGGCGAAGTACGACTTCGGCGCGGACTGCTACGGCATCGTGCTGC
>DATMZL010001137.1:0-7004 GCA_035607075.1 Polyangia bacterium | reverse complement strand
GTCGGTCTGACGCACGTAAATGCGATCCTTCGTGCCCGACGCGTCGGCGTCGTGATAGGCGACGTACGTCGAGTAGTACGCGAACGTGTTCCAGTCGAAGGCCGCCGTCGGCAGGCCCTCGATCGTCCCCTTCGTATCGGTCACGGCTGCGCGCACGAACTGCACCACCGAGCCGTTCGACCCCGAATTGTCGCCGATGCCGTCGCTGGTCGTGTCGTTGTCAGACTTCGCGGTGGTCGTGCATATCTTGTCGGTTCCACCGCCAGTCCAGCTGTCGGAGCAGGTCGTCCCCCCGAAGATGGCACGCGTCTCCGTCGCGCCGTTGGTGTAGCCGTTGCCCGTGAGCTTGACGGCCCACGACGGCAGGGCGTTGGCGGCCTCGCCGATGCCGAAGCTGCAGCCGTTCGAGTCGAGGTACAGCGAGGTCGCGTAAATCTGGAGAAAGGCCGCGCTCCCGGTCGCCTTTCCATTTGTGAACGAAAGGTTGTCGAACCGCTTGAAGGTGGTGGTCGCGGTGGTGTTGGAGGCTCCGCTGCCGTTGATTCGCATCCCGTCGTTGTCGGTGCCCGACACGGCCAGCTTCGAGATGTTCAGCGTCGGCGTCGCGCCGTCCACGGAGCCGATGTGGAAGCCGAACACGCTCGACGCGACGGTGATGGTCGGTCCGGTGCTGGCGCTCGACGACGAGTTGAGCGTGCCATTCATCGTCAGTGTCTTGTTCTTCGCGAGCGTGACGATCGAATTCGCGCCTGACAAGGTCAGCGTCCCGGTCGAAGAGATGGTCACGTCGCTGACCGAGAGGGGACTCGAGAGCGTGAACGTCCCGGCCACGCTGCCCGCCGCCAGCGTGCTGATCTCGCCGGCGCTGAGCGCCCGGTTGTAGACCCGGACGTCGTCGAGGTTGCCGTCGAAGTCGCACAGGGTGTTGGCGCCGCCGTTGCGACCGATCGCGAAGTTGTTGATCGACGAGTAGTCGATGGCGGTGCTGTTTGCGTTCGACGCGACGGACGCGCCGTCGAAGTAGATCGTCATGCCGGACGTCGAGAGGACGCCGACCACCTGGTGCCAGTTGCCGTCCAGGTAGTTCGCTGGCGACGACAAGAGCGTGACCCAGGTGTTCGTGCCGGTCTTCTTGACCAGGTCGACGCCGTTCGTGGCCCTCGACAGGCGCAGGACGTAGGAGTCGGTCCCGCTCGCGATCTCGCCGGCGTTGGTGCCCATGTTCGTCGCGCGATACCAGGCAGAGATCGTCACGGGCAGCGACAGTTGCAATCCGGCGGGCATCGCGACGAGAGCCGCGTCGCGATTGGCGGTCACGAACTGCAGGCTGCGCGTATCCGGGAATCCGACCGTGGGAACGCTCGCCGAAGGGGTTGGGCCGCCGCCCGACGCGGCAGTGTGCGTGAGGGTGAAGCCGCTCCCCGACGAGTCCGCAGCCGTGCCGGTGCTCGTCTCGTCGAGCTTCCAGTAGCCTTTCAGGGAGGAATCCGTGTTGCTCACGGCGAGGTTGCCGCCCACGCTGATCGTGTTCGTCGCCGCGGTGCCGCTGGTGAACGTTCCGCCCGACAGGGTGAAGTCACCGCTCGTCGTGATCGTCGTCGACGCGCCGCTGACCGCGACCGTGCCGCCCGAGATGGTGATGCTGGTGACGTTGACGTTGGCGTCCACCGTGACGGTGCCGCTGCCGATCGTGACGGTGTCGGCCAATCCCGGCACGCCGGAGGGGCTCCAGTTCGTCCCGACGCTCCAGTTCCCGACCGTGTTCGTCACCCATGCCTTGGCAAGCGCGTGAGCGCGCCCGCTCGCGGTGACAACGATCGCCCCAGCGAGGACCGCGACACCGAGTCGCCTCAGGCTCGATAAGTCAGGATTCGTGCGCACGGTTCTTTCGGTCACAGGAAAAATCGGCAGGCGTTTCCCATCGCTTGAGCCTGCCATTTCCCGCCATCAAGCTGACAGGATCGCCCAAGTCGAGCCGACCCCGGGACTGACGCCAGGGAGCGACCCGACGGGGTCGGCGCGACGCATACACCCGGCCCGCACCGCTGATCATGGTCGGTGCATGTGCGCTGGTCCTGCGTCGCAGGCGTCGGCCCCTTAAGTAATGTTTTGCATCGGTCGATCTCCTGATCAGGAGAAGTCGACAACATGTGGAACGGACTCGTTAGCGCGCTGCTGGTCCTCGCAGGTGGAACCTGTGCCGTTGCCGCCTACGTGCTCGGCTCCTGGCACCAACGGCGCGCCATCGAGGCGGAGATGAACGGCGACGCGTTCGCCGACCACGCCGTCGACCTCCTCGAGGATCCGTCTCCGCGCCGCGATCAGCGCCCGAACTAGTCACGGACGCCCGAACTAAGGCGCCTGGACGAAGACTTCCTCGATCGCTTCGAGGTCGTTGAACAGCGGCGCCGCGTCGCAGGTGGGATCCATCGGATGGTATTCCGCCGATTCGACCTGCAGCAGCTGCAGCCGCGTGAACCTGAGGGGCAGCATCTCCAGCGTCGCGAGCTTGTAGTCAATGGTGGCCAGCAGCTGATCGCGCCGCGCCTCCAGCGTCCGCGCCTCTTTGATCTGCGCTTCACGCTGCGCAATGCCCAGCTGGTAGCGCGCTCGAGCTTCGGCCGTCGCCGCGTTCGCCTCGCGCGTCCGGATCCGCTGCGCCTCCGCCTCGATCTCCGGCACCGAGATCTCGCTCAGAAATCGCCCGAGGTACTCCACACGCGCCGCCAGCAGGACGATCCGCCGCTCGATCTCCGCGACGCTGCGCAGGCGCGCCAGCATCTCGTGCTGCGGATCCTGCGGGCTGTGCGCGACCGCGTTCGCGAGCGCGCGCCGCGCCTGGTTGAGCCGCCGGATCGCCGATTGCGCGCCCACATCGGAGTACCAGATCAGGTCGGGTAGCTCGATCGGGTTGTTGCGCGCGCTGCGCTCTGCCGTCATCCACGTGTGGCCGTTGCGCAGTCGCGCCAGAAACAGCACGCCGAAGATCACCGGAACGGCGATCAGGGGCGCCACCAACTGGCAGGCGATCGCCATCAGAGACGCGGCGCCGAACGTGACAAGCGTGACGGGGCTGCTCGCGGCGTGCTTGGCCGCCAGCCCCGTCGCCCGTCGGGTCCGTCCCTCGCGGGGTGTCAGGTCGCCAACGAAGTCCCGTTTCAGCATCTGTTGGCCGTTCATGCCGTTACCTCCGCGTTGGCACCAGTACTCTGCCAACGTGCGAACCGATCGCACCCTAGGGAAGGGGAGGGGCGTCGCTTACGCCAAACGCGCGGTCTTGAGCGCGGTCAGGATGATGCGCGTCGCGGGGGACTGGTTCAGCGTGTAGAAGTGGATCCCGGGCGCCCCGCCGTGAAGTAATTCGACGGCTTGCGCGGTGGTCTGGGCGATGCCCAGCGCGGCGACGGCGGCGTCATCGTTGCGGCAGCGTTCCAGCTCCGCGCGCAACGTCGCGGGGATGCTGGCGCCGCTGAGCCCGGTCATGCGCTCGATGCCGGCGACGGTGCGGATCGGCATCAACCCTGGGACGATCGGGACGGTGATGCCGGCCGCGCGCGCGCGCTTGACGAAGTCGAAATACACGCGGTTGTCGAAGAACAGCTGCGTGACGACGAAGTCCAGGCCGGCGTCGACCTTGGCCTTGAGGTGCATGATGTCCTGATCCAGGTCGCGGCACTCCACGTGGCCTTCCGGGTTGCCGGCGCCGCCCAGGCAGAGCTTGCGGCCGAAGCGCTTGCGGATGTAGCCCACCAGATCGGACGCGTAGGAGAAGCCGCCGGACACGCGCTGGAAGCTCGTCTGTCCGGCGGGCGGATCGCCCCGCAGCACCATGACGTTCTCGATGCCGCCCTCGACGAGGCGGTCGACGACCCCGCCGATCTCGTCCTGGGTGGCGCCCACGCAGGTCAGGTGGGCCATCGCCGTCAGGCGCGCCTCGCGTTCGATCCACTGCACGAGCTCGATCGTCTTGGCGCGCGTCGAGCCGCCGGCGCCGTACGTCACCGACACGAACGCCGGCGTCAGCTCCGCGAGCTCGCGGATCGTTCGCTCGAGCGCCTGCACACCCGCGTCGGTCTTGGGCGGGAAGAACTCGAACGAGAACGTGCGGCGGTTGCCCGCCCCGAACAGCTCGGAGATCTTCACTTGCCGCTCGCGGTGCTGCCGACGCTGCCGCCCATGCGATCGAGGTGCGTCGCGACCGTCGCCGCGTCGACGGTGACGGTCTCGCCTTTGCGCTCGGGCGCCTCGAACATCACGTCGTGGCAAATCTCTTCGACGATCGTGCGCAAGCTGCGCGCGCCGGTGCGACGCCGCAGACAGTACTGCGCGATCGCGCGCAGGCCCTCGTCGGAGAACCGCAGGTCGACGCCGTCCATCTTCAGCAGCGCCTGGTACTCGCGCACGACTGCGTCCGGCGGGCCGGTCATGATCAGGTAGAGATCGTCCTCCGACAGGGATTCCAGCTCGACGCGAACGGGCAGCCGGCCCAGGAACTCGGCGATGAAACCGTAGTCGAGCAGGTCCTTCTCGGTCACGCGGCGGCCGGCCGGCGCGCCGGTCTCCAGCTCGGCGCCGAAGCCGACCGGCTTGGCCGCCTCGGTCAGGTGCAGATCGGAGAACGTTCCCGCGGCGATGAACAGGATGTCCTGCGTGTCGACCACGACGAAGTCGTGCTTGTTCCAGTGCTGCGTGACGTTGAGGGGCGCGAAGATCTCGCGGCCCTCCAGCAGCTTGAGCAGGCCCTGCTGGACGCCTTCGCCGCCGATGTCGCGCGAGCCGGCGCCGGTGCGGGCGCCGTGGCTGCGGCGCGCGATCTTGTCGATCTCGTCGATGAACACGATCCCGCGCTGGGCCAGCTCGACGTCCTGATCGCAGTGGTGCAGGAGCTCGCCGACCATGACCTCCACGTCCTTGCCGTAGTAACCCGCTTCCGTGTACTCGGTGGCGTCGGCGACGACGAACGGAACTTCCAGGCAGCGCGCCAGCGTGCGCGCGATGTGCGTCTTGCCCGACCCGGTCGGGCCGAGCAGCAGGATGTTCGACTTCTTGATCAGACGTTTCCCGGCCGCCGTCGGTTGGGCGCAGCGCTTGAGGTGGTTGTACGCGCCGATCGCGACCGTGCGCTTGGCGCGCTCCTGGCCGACGACGTAACGATCGAGGTAGTTGTAGATCTGTCGCGGCGTCAGCGGCTCTCGCCGGTCGGTGACGCGGGGTTTTTCCTTCATGCGGGCGCGAGTATCCCATCGGTCCGGTGGCCTCGCTAGGGAGCCAGCGACGATTTGCTAGGCTTCCGCCATGCCAGGACGCTATTTCGAGGACTACGCAGTGGGCCAGAAGTTCGGCTCGGGGACCGTGACTGTCACCGCCGAGCGCATCAAGGCGTTCGCGCGCGAGTTCGATCCGCAACCGTTCCACACCGACGAGGAGGCGGCGCGGCACACGTTCTTCGGCGGGCTGGTCGCCAGCGGCTGGCACACCGCTGCGATGTCCATGCGCCTGTTCGTCGAAAGTGACATCACGCCGGAGGGCGGATCGATCGGAGCGGGCGGAGCTGATCTGTCGTGGCCGCGCCCGACCCGGCCCGGCGACGTGCTGCGCATCGAGAGCGAGGTGATCGAGCTGCGTCCCTCGAAGTCGCGGCCCGAGATCGGGATCATGAAGGTGAAGCTGATTACCTATAACCAGCACAACGAGGAAGTGCAGCTTGCGACGCCCCACATGATCGTCCCCCGGCGCCCCGTAAAATGACGCAAAAGCAGGAACGGAACCTGTTCTCTGTTCCTCCCTGTGAATCCTTCTGCTAGAAACCCGGCCCATGAGGTTCACTGAGAAAGCCGTCATCGAGAGCGTCCTGGCCCGCGAGATCCTGGATTCGCGCGGCAATCCAACCGTGGAGGTCGACGTCGTACTGGAATCCGGCACGGTCGGCACCGCCGCCGTTCCGTCGGGCGCGTCGACGGGCGAGCACGAAGCGCTGGAGTTGCGCGACGGTGACAAGAAGCGCTACCTCGGCAAGGGCGTGCGCAAGGCGTGCGAGAACGTCGCCAAGCTGCTCGAGCCCGTCGTGGTGGGTCGTGATGCGCTGGATCAGGCGGGCCTGGACGCGGCGATGCTGAAGGCCGATGGCACGCCGAACAAGGGCAAGGTCGGCGCCAACGCGATCCTGGGTGTTTCGATGGCGGCGGCGCGCGCCGCGGCTGCCGAGGTGGACCTGCCTCTCTACAAGTACCTGGGTGGCCCGGGTGCGCGCGTGCTTCCCGTGCCGCTGATGAACATCATCAACGGCGGCGCGCACGCGGACAACTCGCTCGACTTCCAGGAGTTCATGATCGTCCCGAAGGGGCTGCCGAACTTCGCTGAGGCGCTGCGCGCCGGCGCCGAGGTGTTCCACACGCTGAAGAAGCTGCTGCACGATCGCAAGGCGTCGACGGCCGTCGGCGACGAGGGCGGCTTCGCGCCGGATCTGCCGGGTGCCGAGGCGGCGCTGGCTGCGATCATCGAGGCGATCGAGAAGGCCGGTTACAAGCCGGGCAAGGACGTCGCCGTCGCGCTCGACGTGGCGTCGAGCGAGCTGTGGGACAAGTCCAGCAAGACCTACAAGCTGGAAGGGGAGGGGAAGGAGCTGGACGGCAAGGGGATGGTCGAGTTCTACAAGAAGCTGTGCGAGGGGTTCCCGATCGTGTCGATCGAGGACGGCATGGCCGAGAACGACTGGGACGGCTGGGTGGCGCTGACCAAGGCGCTGGGCGACCGCGTGCAGCTGGTCGGCGACGACCTCTTCGTCACCAACACCGAGCGCATCCGGATGGGGATCGAGAAGGGCGCCAGCAACAGCGTGCTGGTCAAGGTGAACCAGATCGGGACGCTGACCGAGACCCTGGAGTCGGTCGAGATGGCCCACCGCAACGGGTGGACCACCATCATCTCCCATCGCTCCGGCGAGACCGAAGACACCTTCATCGCCGACCTGGCGGTCGCCGTTCGCTCCGGTCAGATCAAGACCG
>DATMZL010000511.1:0-5142 GCA_035607075.1 Polyangia bacterium | reverse complement strand
CGCTGATGGAGGGCAGCAACCAGGCCGCTGAGCTGGCCTGGGAACGTTATTCGCCGCTCGTCCACCGGATCGTCAGCCGCGCGATCGGCCCCGACGCCGAGGTCGAGGACGTGACGCAGGAGATCTTCTACCGCCTGTTTTCGCGGATCGGGACCCTGCGAAAGCCGGAGGCGCTGCGCAGCTTCGTCATCTCGTTCGCGATCCGGATCGTGAAGTGGGAGCTGCGCCGCCGGCGCGCGCGGCGATGGCTCACGCTGTCCGAAACCGGCGACGTGCCCGACGAACAGCTGATGGTGATGGACGCGGAAAGCCGGTATTCCCTGCGCCGCCTCTACACCATGCTGGATCGCCTGAGCACGCGCGAGCGGCTGGTCCTGGTTTTACGCCACGTCGAAGGCATGACGCTGGAGGAGATCGCCGAAGCGATGGAGCTGTCGCTGGCCACGGTCAAGCGCGGCCTGCGCCGGGCTTCGTTGCGGGTATCACAGATGGTCGACTCTGATGACCCGAAACGGCGTCCAGGCGGCACTGCATTAAAGAGGCGGCCGTGAGCGTCGGCGAAGAAGAGAACATTAACGACAGTTTGAGCCCATCCGCCGCCGAGTTGACCCGGCTGGCCCGCAAGAACCTGGGCCACATGTCGGACGCGCAGCACGCACGGGGCGTCGAGGCGGTGCGCGGCCATGGGGCGCGGCGCCGCGGCGAGCGCCGCCGCCGATTGCTGGCGCTCGGAGGCACGACCTCCGCCATGGCGGTCGCCGCGTTCCTCCTGGCGCCGCCCGTGATGCAGCGGATTCACCGGCATTACGACCGGATGGACGAGGCCCCACCGCTCGCCCTCCAGGTCGAAAGCGGGGCGATCGACGCGGCCGGCGCGATCGTCGCGCAGAACGATGAGCAGGCGGCGCTGCGTTTCGGCGACGGCACCGTCATCCGGCTGGGCACCGACACGCGTGGGCGCCTGGCCGAGGTCGATGGGCACGGCGCGCACGTCGCGATCCAGAACGGCAGCGCGCACGTCAGCGTGGTGCACAAGCCGCACGCGCGCTGGCTGATCGACGCGGGTCCCTACCAGATCACCGTGCACGGAACCGTGTTCTCGGCGTCGTGGGACGAGAGCCAGCAGCGCCTCGACGTGAAGATGGAGCGCGGCCTGGTCTCGGTCGCGGGGCCGGTCACCAACGGGCCGATCGCGGTGCGCGCCGGACAGGCGCTGACAGTGAAGCTGAAGCGGTCGCAGGTGATGCTGCGCGATCTCGATCGCGACGAGGTGGTCGCCGACGTCGACGCCGATGTCGACGACATCCAGGCGCCTGACGAGGCCCCCGGCGACGAGATCGCCCCGCCGGTGGTCGCACCCGCGCCGCCCGCACGCACGAAGGTCGCTCTCAAGGCATCGCGCGCCCAGAAGACGCGGAGCTGGACCGCCTCGTTGTCGGCGGGTGACTTCGACACGATCCTCGACGAGGCCGAGCGCGACATCGGACACGTGCTGGCGACGCGCGGGACGGAAGATCTGGCGGCGCTCGCCGACGCCGCCCGCTACCGCCGCCATGACGACGTCGCGCGCCGCGCGTTGATGGCGCAGCGCCGCCGCTTCGCGGGCTCGCCGCGCGCCGCCGACGCTGCGTTCTTCCTCGGCCGTCTCGACGAGAACGGCGGCCGCGGGCACGGGCCTGCGCTCGCTTGGTACGAACGCTATCTCGACGAGGCGCCGCGGGGGTCGTACGTCGCCGAGGCGATGGGCCGCAAGATGATCGCGGTCGAAGAGCTTCACGGCGCGGCCGCCGCGCGCAACGTCGCCGAGCAGTACATCCGGCGCTTCCCGCGGGGAAGCTACGCCGGCGCCGCGCACGCTCTGCTTGGCGCGCGGTGATCGTTCGCGCACGGGGCGTCGTCGTCATGATGGCGCTCGCGGCGGTGGCATTCACGCCTGAAGTCGTTGCCGCGCAGCCCGTGGCGCCCGCGCCGCCGAAGGTGATCCTGCTACGCCCGCCGTCGGTCCCGCCGGCCGTCAGCGAGGCGCTGGTTCGGTTGCAGGCCGAGCTGACCGTCGAAGGTTTCGACGCCCAGGTGGCCGACGTCGACCTGGGCGAGGACGTGCGCGCCTCGCTGGAGAAAGTGGCGCCGACGGTGCCGGCGACCGCCGTCGTCGCTGTCGTCGCGGGCGGCGATCCCGCCAGCGCCGAGCTGTGGGTCGTCGATCGCATGACGGGCAAGACGCTGGTGCGGCGCGTGCACGCCGATCCGAAGGCGGCGCGCATCGCGGAGGTCCTGTCAGTGCGCGCGGTGGAGCTGCTGCGCGCGAGCTTCCTCGAGCTGGCAATCACGTCGCGTCCCGCTCCCGACGTCGTCGAGGTCCCGCTCGCGCCCGAGCCGGTCGTCACACGCTTCGTCACCGAGGAGCTCGCGGAGGCGGAGCCCGACTGGACGTGGGCCGTCGAGGCCGGCGGCGGCGGCGTGGGCGCGATCCAGGGCGCGGCGGCCGGGACGACGTTGATGGGCGAGTTCGTCCCCGTCGCCCGCGTGCAGCGCGCGTTCAGCAGCCGCTTCTGCGTGCGCGTGTCATTCGCCGGCCTCGGCACGCAGGCGCACGTCGACATGCCGGGCGGCTACGCCGACGTCTCGCAGACGATCGTGCTCGCCGAAGGCCTGGTGCGGTTCCGGCGTGGGCGGCGGCTGGAACCCGTGATCTCGATCGGCGCCGGCATGCTGCGCGTGGGGGCGGAAGGTCACGAGACGGCGCCGTACATCGGCGCCAACTCGTGGCGCCTGTCGGCCGCCGCGGACGCGGGCGTCGGCGTGCGCGTGCCGCTGCGCCCGCGGCGTTTCGAGCTGGGCATCGAGTTTCACGCTTTGCTGGCCGAGCCCTACCCGGTCGTGCGATTTTTTCAGACGGAGGTTGCGCGCGCGGGCCGGCCGTCGCTGCTCGCGTCCGTGACGCTGCTGGGAGGCATCTGATGATCACGCGCGCGCGTGTCGCGTTTGTTGCGTTCGCGGTGCTGGGACTGACGGGCGCGTGCTCGCAGGCGCCGATCGACGTCGCGACCATCGCGCCCTCCAACCTGGCGTCGGGCCTGGTTGCGCACTGGACCTTCGACGACAACGCCGGCTCGACCGCGAACGACAGCTCGGGCAACGGCCGCGACGCGACGGTCTTCGGGCCCGGGTGGGGCTGGGCGCCCGGCCACTTCTACGGGGCGCTGCAGCTCTCGGGCGCGGATCAGGTGACGGTCGGCGGCGGCTTCGGCTTTCCGGCGCCCACCGCCAATTACTCGGTGTCGGGATGGCTTTTCGTGGCGTCCACCGACCTGGAGCCGCCCGTCGCAGCGGTGATCAGCAACGAGATCCCGTGGGGCGCCGGCCCGCCTGGAGGCTGGTCGCTGTCCCTGGATGCGCCGGGGCCGGGCGCCGGCCCGGCCGGTCGCTACCGGTTCACGTTCTGGTACGGACAGCAGCCCGACACGTTCGTCGAGGCCACGTGCGATTGCGTCGCCCTCGACGCCTGGACGCACCTGGCCGCGGTGATCGACGCGGCGAACGGAACGCTGACGTTCTTCGTCGCC
Organism: Polyangia bacterium; assembly: GCA_035607075.1. Lineage (GTDB taxonomy): Bacteria > Myxococcota_A > Polyangia > Fen-1088 > Fen-1088 > JADGRB01. Next base: position 1,576 of record DATMZL010000511.1, on the reverse strand, counting down.
GGGCAGCCGCGCCAGCAGGTGCCGATCCCGCGCGGCATCTTCCCCGCGCCCGGCCCGCTGTACATGGGCCGCTGGCCCCAGCCCGGACATCTCCTGGCCGGGATGCTGGACGACATCGCGATCTATTCGCGCGCGCTCGTGCCGGAAGAGATCACGCTGCTTTCGTACGCACCCGCTCCGAACCCGATGTGACCGGGTAGAAAAAGTTCGCGCGTGCTGTCGTAGGCGCCCGGTGCCGTTCGTCGTCTCTCCGGAAGGAGCTCACGATGAACACCACGAACGACACTTCGGTATCGAACAAACGAATCTGGACCGCGCGCATTCTGGGCGGCCTGGCGATCGCGCTTGTGGCCCTGGATGCGGTCATGAAGCTGGCGCGGGTCGCGCCTGCGGTCACCGGGACCGTCGAGCTCGGCTATCCGGCCTCGACGGTATTCGGCATCGGCCTGGTCGAGATCATCTGCGTGATCGTCTACGCGATCCCGCGGACGACGATCGTCGGGGCGGTGTTGCTGACCGGCTACTTCGGCGGCGCCGTCGCGACGCACGTGCGGATCGGCAGCCCGGTGGCGACGCACATCCTGTCGCCGATCTACGTCTCGGCACTGGTCTGGGGCGCGCTCGCGCTGCGCGGCCGCCTGCGCGCGCTTTTCGCCGCGGCGCCCGCGCGGCACGCGGTCTAGATGCGGCGGAGATCGAAGCGCCGCGGCGCGCAGACGCCGCGCCGTGACGTGCTTCGCGCTGCGTGGCGCACCTTCGTGCTGTTACTTGGCCGTGGGCCGTTGTGAGGCCAGCACCTTGTTGAGCGCCGCGCGGCGGGCGCGCGGGAGGGTCCGTCCCTTCAGCGCGGGAGGGCCGGCGAGCGGATCGGCGCCCCTCGCTACCAGCAGGCGAACGACCCTGATCCCCTGCGCGAATGTGCGCGCGTCTTTCCGATAGAGGCCGCTACAGCAATTTGCGAGGGGCGTCTGTCCGAAAGCGTTCTTCGCGTCGATCTCGGCGCCCTCGGCGAGCAAGAGCTCGACGACGCGAAAGTTGCAACCCAAGGCCGCCACGTGCAGCGGTGTCGATCGCGAGGCGTTGCGGCCGTTGACGGCGGCACCCGCGCGGATCAGCACCTCGGCGATGTCGTGACCGACGGACTTGGTCCCGCGGACCCGATGCAGCGGCGTCGTCCCGTACTGGTCCTTGGCGTTCACGTCCGCACCGGCCTCTATCAGCACCTTCGCGGCCAGGGGATCCCACACGTGGTGCAGGGCTGTCTCGCCTACCGCGTTGCGGCCCGAGACATCCGCGCCGGCCGCGATGAGCGCGCGCGCGCGCCGCGGACGGAGGTCGTAGCTGAACAATTCATTCGTCAGCGCGGAGTTCTTCCGCTTCGGGGGGGCCTTCGCGGACGCCTTCCGTTTCGCCGGCCGTTTTGGTCTCGCCGCCGCCCGCTTCAGAAGCGCCGCGACGCGGACAGCCCTGTGGGCTCGCGCCACGTCGATCGGGATCTCGCCGTCGGGATCGGTCGCGCGCGGATCGGCCCCGCGCGCGAGCAACGCTTTCACGAGCGGCGCCGCGCGATCGCTGC